>NZ_JAWRXI010000020.1:0-113436 GCF_046535075.1 Brevibacillus sp. SIMBA_040 | reverse complement strand
ATTAGAAAGAAATACTCTTCCCTAGACGTACATCCTAATTCAGCAAGAATAACCTACCGCTAAATCGCGGTCGCTCATCCTCGATTAGCCTCGATAGAGGTTTTCTTATATAGTAGAGAGTAGAATAATTGGATGGAGACTCAGAGTGGGAGGAACGTTTGATGTCAACCATTATGATTGTGGAAGATGATCCGAAAATTAACCAACTGCTGCAAAGTCAGTTGGAGAAATACGGCTTTCGTACAGTAAATGTTGAGCATTTTGACCGTGTCATGGACGTGTTTGTAAGCGCGCGCCCGGATCTTGTCCTGCTGGATGTGAACTTGCCCAAGTTTGACGGGTTCTACTGGTGCCGGCAGATGCGGCAGGAATCCAAGTGCCCAATCCTGTTTATCTCTGCTCGTGAAAGCAAGATGGATCAGGTCATGGCGCTCGAAAATGGAGCGGACGACTATATCACGAAGCCGTTCGATTATGACGTCGTGCTTGCCAAAATTCGCAGCCAGCTGCGCCGTGCCTATGGTTTGTATGCCCCTCAGGAGGGGGAGCGAACTGTAGAGGTGTCTGGTCTCAAGCTGTTTTTAGAACGGATGGAGCTCAGCATGCAGGATCAAAAAGTGGAGCTGAGCAAAAAAGAAGCGCTTCTGCTGGAAGCGCTGATGAATCAGTATCCGCGAGTCGTCAGTCGGGAGCGACTATTGGAAAAGCTGTGGGATGAGCAGTTTGTCGATGAAAATACGTTGAATGTCTACATCACGCGTGTACGTGGAAAATTAAAAGATTTGGGTCTGGAGGGCGCTGTGGAGACGGTCCGTGGCTCCGGCTACCGCTTGCGGACGATTTGGGAGGATGGGCAATGAGTCTGTTCCTTCGAGATCAATGGGCTTTCGCAGCCTTTTTTCTCGTCCAGCTGATTCTTTTGATCTTGATTTTTGCTATGGATGGCTATTGGAATGAATCGTTAATCATTTACGTAGTCTTTTTATCTCTCTTTTTTGCAGGAGCTTTTCTCGTTGTTCGGTACTTGACCCATAGAACGATCTATCAGCGTCTGAGCAAGCCGGTGGAATCACTGGAAGAGCTGACGCAAACACACGGTAATGCTGCCTTGTGCCGTGCGCTGGATGAAAACTGCCTGGAGCATTACCGCTTGTACAAAGAACAGCTGCATGCCTACGAGAACAAGCAGCGCGATTACACGACGTTTATACAGCAATGGGTGCACCAGATGAAGACGCCGATTTCGGTTATTCATCTTCTGCTCCAGGATGCGGATGATTCGACGGCCGAGAGTATTCGGGAAGAAGTCGATCGAATTAAGCGCGGGCTGGAAACCGTACTCTACATAGCTCGTCTGGATCGTTTCGAGCAGGACTTTATGATTGAGCCCGTATCTCTGCGGTGTCTGGTGCAAAACGTACTCGCTGAAAACAAACGCCTGTTTATTCGCAACCAGGTTTATCCTGAGGTAAAAATCAATGAGCAGTGGAGAGTGGAATCAGACGATAAGTGGCTGTCCTTTGTGATCAATCAGCTCTTGACCAACGCCGTGAGATATTCAGCGGGCAAAAGCAATAAGGTGACGATTCGTGCCTATGAACGAGGAGCTAGCGTTATGCTGGAGGTCCAGGACTACGGAATCGGTATTCCGCCTGAAGATATTCGGCGCGTATTTCAACCGTATTTTACGGGAGAAAATGGACGTAAGTACCCGGAATCGACGGGGATGGGGCTCTATTTAGTCAAGGAAATTTGCGGCAGATTGGAGCACAGCGTCGAAATGGAATCGGAGGTAGGCGTAGGTACGACGATTCGGATTGTCTTATCTGCGGTTGTTCCAATCTTACAAGATCGTAAGCTTCCTGAAAGTTAATTCGATAGCTAGGTAACACACGATTTTCGTATAGTTGGAGCATGATGAAAGAAAAAGGGTGAAACGCATGGAAATGCTTGCAGTAAAAAGCCTTAGCAAAATATACGGGGGCAAGGTAACTTACCGCGCGTTAACTGATATTGACTTTACCATCCGCAAGGGAGAGTTTGTGGGCATCATGGGTCCGTCAGGGAGTGGAAAGACCACGCTGTTGAATATGATTTCCACGATCGATAGCCCTACTTCTGGAGCTGTCTTACTGAATGGAACCAACCCTCATCAACTGAAAAAGCAAAAGCTGGCTTTATTTCGCAGGCGTGAATTAGGTTTTGTCTTTCAAGACTTCAATCTCTTGGATACACTGACGATTGGAGAAAATATAGTATTGCCGCTCACACTGGATGGTGTGGATGTAACGACGATTGAAGAAAAGCTGCAGACGCTCGCGGCCAAGCTGGGGATTGGAGAAATCTTGGAAAAGCGCACGTATGAGGTATCCGGTGGCCAACGGCAGCGAGCGGCGATCGCACGAGCGATTATCCATACGCCATCGCTATTGTTGGCTGATGAACCGACAGGCAATCTCGACTCCAAGTCTTCTCGCAATGTGATGGAGACGCTTGAGGCTATCAACAAATCCGAAAATACAACGATGATGATGGTGACGCATGATGCGCTCGCCGCAAGCTACTGTCATCGTGTCATTTTTATCAAAGACGGTCAGTTGCACAATGAAATGTACCGTGGCGAGAGCCGTCAGGTCTTTTTCCAGAAAATCATTGACGCGTTGTCGTTCTTGGGGGGCAATACGTATGACCTTTCGACAATTCGCGTGTAATAACGTTTTACGGAACAAGCGCACGTACGCAGCTTTTTTCTTGAGCAGTGTCTTTTCCGTGATGATCTTTTTCGTTTACGCGATGTTTATTTTTCATCCAGCCATTGCGGATGAGGAAATCCATGAATCGGTTGCTACCGGAATGATGGTTGCGGAATACATCATTTTTCTGTTTTCGTTTTTCTTTTTGTTTTATTGCGTCGGGGCCTTTTTGAAGAAGCGGGAAAAAGAATTCGGGATTTTGTTTGTACACGGGATGACACCTATGCAGCGAAACTGGCTCGTAATCATGGAGAATATGCTGATCGGGATCGTGTCGATCATCTGCGGGATTGGTTTGGGGCTGGTATTGGCCAAGCTGTTCTTCCAATTCGCGGGCTTCCTGCTGGATGTGCAGGCATTAGCGTTTTACATTCCGTGGCAGGCGATTGGGTTGACGTGTGTCGCTTTTATGGTCCTGTATGCGGCGATTTCAATATTCACGGTGCTGCTCCTGCGAAAACGAAGTCTCCTGGACCTTTTGCAGGGAAGCCAACGTCCGAAACGGGAGCCCAAGGCATCTGTGTTCCTGTCCATCCTCGCTATTGGCTTGCTTGGTACGGCCTACACGCTTGCGCTTACGGCTGATGGGGTGTACGTAGCAGTTTTGCTCTTTCCAGTGACCTTCATTACGATTGCGGGCACCTATTTGCTCTTTACGCAATTGAGTGTGTTTTTGATAGGCATTTTGAAGAAAAAGCGATCGATTTATTGGAAGAAAACTAACCTGATTACGCTGTCTGATCTGGGCTATCGAATGAAGGACAATGCCCGGATGTTTTTTCTGGTGTGTATCGTGTCCACTGTAGCCTTTTGTGCAATCGGGACGCTGGCTGCCTTGGCGGGGTCGATACAGGAAACTGTTTTGAAAACCAATCCGTTCGCATTTGAATATCAAACCAAAGAAGGAAATCCGGAAGCGCTCAAGCATCTTTCCTTGATTGAAACAAGCCTGCAGCAGGGCGGTTTTTCTTTTGAAAAATATCAAGTTTCGATAAAGGTATTGCCCAAAACCGACAAGGAAGAAACGATTGGCGTGGTCAAGCTGGCAGACTACAACAAAATTGCGGTTGCCGCCAATGCAGGACAGCTGCAGGTTGCTGACAATGAAGTGTTTATGCTCGTCAGATGGTTTGGGGATTCCATAGAAACGAAAACGTTGGACGTAGGCAATACGATTTTGATGGTCAAAACCGATGCGAAATTAAATCCGCTTTTGGGTGGGATTGATTTCGAGCGGCTCGCTGTCGTGCCCAATGCGGTGTTCGATCGGCTGACTGGCTTGAAAGAAGAGACAAGGTATAACTATGCGGTGCCGAGATGGAAAGAAACGCAAGAAATAAGCGTAAAGCTGCAAGAAAGAATCAGCCATAATGGCGACAATTACTACTATGAAGCTCGTGCCCCCATCTACCGTGAACTTAAGCAAATGGCAAATACGTTGCTGTTTATCGGATTGTTTGTCGGAGTTCTGTTCTTTGTAGCGGCAGCCAGCTTTCTTTATTTCCGACTGTATACCGATCTGGAGAGTGACAAGCGGCAGTATGGGGCGATCTCGAAAATTGGACTTTCGGATCGGGAGCTGTCGCGGATTGTGACGACACAGATTGCGTTGTTATTTTTCGTCCCGATCGTTGTGGCAATTGTTCACAGCATCGTAGCGTTTGTCTCGTTGCAAAGCTTGCTGAAAATCTTGTTGATTACATCCGTAGTGAAGCCAACAGCGATTGTGCTGCTCAGCTTTGTAGTGGTTCAGGGAATCTACTTCTGGATCATCCGAAATCGCTACTTGTTCCACTTGAAACGTTCCATGTAAATGAGAATGAAAGCAGACAGCCTCTTCAAAATGGAGAGGCTGTTTTATTTATTTATCTAAATAATATCATTAACGAAAATAAAAAAATGAAAATGCTTTCAACAATAAATTTTCTGAATAAATGTTGCATGTTGTCGAAATTCGTATTATAGTAACAACATTAATTACGTAATTCGACTGTATTTTCTATAAATGTACTGCTTGAAGGTTGTATTTTTGAAAAATAAGACGAATAAAGGTGTGATTATATGGAAGAGGTGTTCCGCCGTTCGCTTTATCCCGAATTGGACGATACCGATTACGGCATCATACGGGCCTTGCAGGAAAATGCACGACTGCCATTTACTCAAATCGCAAAGGACCTCGGCGTCACGGAGAAAACAATTCGGATGCGTGTCCAGCAAATGCAAGACGAAGGTATTCTGAGTCTGGTCGGCATCGTCAATCCGGTCAAAGCTGGTCTTCACGTACAAGCCATTATTCATATCGCCACCGAAGCAGATAAATTGGATGAGGTCGTTGCCGCACTGAACGCAATCATAGAGGTTCGCCTGATCGTACTTACCTCGGGAGAGTATCAGCTGTTCACACAGGTGCTGGTCAGAAGCTACGATGAATTGTCGCAATTTTTGATGAAAAAGCTTAACAAGATTCCGGGGATTACACGCATGAACGTCATTAACGAACTCAAAATATTGAAATCGAAGTACAACTTCGTCCGCTAATGACAGGAACTGCCTTGGAAGGGGGAATGCCATCGGAGAGTTAGATTCCGCTGGGATTTTAATTTTCAAAAGTATTGTATTTATCACAAGAGAAAGCAAAGAAAAGGGGTCATTTACATGTTTTCTAACAAGATGAGCAAAGCAATGCTCAGTGCCGTTCTGGGGACCATGCTTTTGGTAACTGGATGTGGAGGCGGAGGAAGCAATGCTGGCACAAGCACAGATGGCGGCAATACAGCTGCTCCAGCACCAGCTACCGGCAAGAAAGTAATTAACATCGGGTTAAAAGCTGACCCACCGTCCATGGACCCGAACAGCTCTACTTCTCTCTACGATCGTCAAGTTTACGCAAGCCTTTATGACAAGCTGTTTGATATTGATGCAGACGGTAAAGTAGTTCCGATGCTGGCTGAGTCTTATGAAGTAACGCCAGACGGCAAAACGTATACGCTGAAGCTGAAGCAAGGCGTAAAATTCCATGATGGAACTGATTTTGATGCAGAGGCAGTCAAATTCAACTTTGAGCGTAACATGACTGGTGAAAAATCCCGTCGGAAGGGCGAATTAAAATTCGTAGATTCCGTTTCGGTTGTAGATGCACATACAGTGAAAATCCAGATGAAAGAGCCATTTGCTCCATTCCTGTCTGTATTGACAGACCGCTCCGGAATCATTGTTTCTCCGAAAGCGGTTCAGGAGCATGGCGAACAATATCTCAACCATCCAGTAGGTACTGGCCCGTTCACTTTTGTTGAACAAGTGAAAGGCGACCACGTAACGCTGAAGAAAAATGAAAACTACTGGAACGGTACCGTAAAAGTAGATGAAGTGAACTAC
The DNA here is from genome assembly GCF_046535075.1 of Brevibacillus sp. SIMBA_040. Lineage (NCBI taxonomy): Bacteria > Bacillati > Bacillota > Bacilli > Caryophanales > Paenibacillaceae > Brevibacillus > Brevibacillus sp. SIMBA_040. Next base: position 107,308 of record NZ_JAWRXI010000020.1, on the reverse strand, counting down.
AAAGTATTCACGAACGGTACTGCGAAGGTACAAAACCTGCGCTCCGGTATGCTTGATATTATTGACGATACGCCTGTAAAAGAAATTCCAGTTGTTAAGGGTGATGGAAATCTGCAGCTTATCGCAGAATCTGGACTCGGCTTCCAAGGTATCTACCTGAACAACTCTCGTGCACCGTTTGATAACAAATTCCTGCGTCAAGCTGTTGACCACGCGATTGACCGCGAAGCGATCGTAAAAGTATTGTTTAACGGCTACGCTGCACCAGCACGTACTGCATTTACAAAAGGAAGCCTGGCTTACAATGAACAGCTGAACACACCAGTTGCTCCAAATGCAGATGAGATCAAAAATCTTTTGACACAGGGTGGTAAACCCGACGGATTTGGCTTCAAGCTCTACATCACGACTTCTCCAGAAAACGAGCAGCTGGGTGCTGTACTGCAAAACATGCTGAAGCAATACAACATCAACGTGACTTTGGAAAAATTAGAATACGGTCAATTGATTGAAACAGGCGACAAAGGCGAATTCGATGCTCTGCAGCTTGGCTGGTCCGGTCGTTTGGACCCAGACCTGAACATCCATGACTGGGTTGTGACTGGCGCTAACAACAACAATGGACGTATCTCGATTCCGCAGCTGGATGAGCTTATTTTGAAAGCTCGCGGAGAACTGGATGAGGCAAAACGTAAGGCACTGTACGACGAAGCAGCAAAACTTCTGCAAGACGAAGCTGGCTATGCATACATGTACCACCAATACGTATTGCTCGGTATGAACAAAAAAGTAACCGGATTTACTTTCGTACCGGATGGTATTGTCCGTACTGCAACTTTGGACAAGCAATAAAAGCCGTAACACTATAACAGCAAGAGCTAGGAGGAATTGTCATGATGTTCGTGTTCAGACGCCTACTGCTGACAATCCCGATTCTCCTGCTGGTGTCGATTATGACTTTTTCTTTGATCCATATGATCCCGGGCGATCCTGCCCGGGTCATTTTAGGACAAGAAGCGACACCGGAAGCATATCAGGCACTGCGAACCGAGCTGGGATTGGATCAGCCGATCGTAGTGCAATATTTTTCCTGGCTGGGAAAAGTGATACAGGGTGATTTGGGGATTTCGATTACAGACCGAGTACCGGTCTCACAATTAATCATGCAGAGGTTGCCCGCGACGGTAGAGCTTACGATCGGAACGTTTCTGGTAGCCATTCTGATCGCTTTTCCGGCGGGAATTCTGGCGGCTGTACGCCGCGGCACCTGGATTGACTATACAAGCACTTTCACTGCACTTGGTGGTATGAGTATTCCGAGCTTTTGGCTGGCTATGATGATGATTATTTTCTTTGCGGTTAATAATCAATGGCTGCCTTCGTCAGGGTACGTGCCCTTCTTGGAAAATCCGACTCAGAACCTGCTAGCGATGGTACTGCCTTGTTTAGCGACAGGACTTAGGGAGTCAGCGGTACTGATGAGAATGCTGCGTTCTTCTTTGCTCGATGTTGTGAGCATGGACTTCATTCGGACAGCGAAAGCGAAGGGATTGAACGAAGCGAGAACCATTTTGGGACACGCTTTGCGTAATGCGATGGTTCCAGTGGTGACGACTTCTGGTTTGATGATTGCCGGTTTATTAGGTGGTCTCGTCATTACGGAGTCGATCTTTTCGATTCCTGGCTTTGGCCGTTTGATCGTTGAATCTGTTTTTAAACGCGACTATGTAACCGTACAAGGTGCGATTCTCGTATCTGCGGTGCTGGTTGTCATCGTAAACCTGGCAGTAGACATTTTGTACGCCGTCATTGATCCGCGCATCAAGGCTGGGAAAGGAGCAGGTGAGTGATGAAAACCGTACGCAAGTTTCTCCGAAATGGTTTGGGCGTCATCGGAGCGGTGATTATCCTCGGACTGATTATTGTGGCTACTTTTGCACCACAAATCGCTCCATTTGACCCCAATGCACAAGACTATAACAAAATCCTGATTGCTCCTGACGGTGAACATTACTTTGGCACAGATGATCTGGGGCGTGATATTTTCTCTCGCGTCGTTTACGGTGCTCGTATTTCGATTCAAGCGGCACTGATTTCTGTTGGGATTGCCATGTTGATCGGCGTACCGATTGGACTATTGTCCGGGTATTACCGCGGTTTCTGGGATGAGTGGGTGGTCATGCGAAGTGTGGACGCCATGCAAGCATTTCCGTTCTTGATCCTGGCACTTGCCATTTCAGCTGTTCTTGGTTCAGGATTCGGCAATGCTATGCTCGCGATCGGTATTGGTTTTGCTCCGGCTTTTGTCCGAATTACACGCGGTCAGGTGTTGTCTCTACGGAATATGGAGTATATTCATGCGGCACGTTCTGTTGGGGTTAAGGATGCACGCATTATTTTCCGCCATATCCTGCCAAACGCGCTCAATCCGATTGTGATTCAGGCTACACTGGCGATGGCATCGGGTATTATTGCAGAGGCATCACTGTCTTACCTCGGGTTAGGTGTTCAACCGCCGACACCATCGTGGGGCAGCATGCTGAACCAAGCGCAAACACTAATGTCCGTTGCGCCATATGCAACGTTTTACCCAGGTATTGCCATCTTTTTAGTCGTGCTCGGCTTTAACTTGTTAGGGGATGGCCTGCAGCAGGTTCTAGATCCACGCGCACGCAAATAATAAATGTCCTAACACGGGATAAAAGGAGTGGAGCAGATGACGACCATCTTGGAAGTAGAACAACTGAGAACCCGGTTTCGTACGGACAGCGGTGTCGTCAGTGTCGTTGACGGCGTCGACTTCTCCATCCGTGCCGGCGAAACGCTCGGCGTCGTGGGTGAATCTGGCTGTGGCAAAAGCGTAACCAGCCTGTCGATCATGCGTCTCTTGCCGCCAAACGGAAGCACAGGCGGAACCATTCGTTTTAACGGAAAAAACGTATTGGAGCTGTCGGAAAAGGAAATGCAGGGCGTTCGAGGCAACGAAATCGCCATGATTTTTCAGGAACCAATGACCTCTCTCAATCCGCTGCATACGGTAGGCAAGCAGATTGAAGAAGCAGTCATGCTGCATATGAAAGTAAGCAAAGCACAGGCAAAGGAGCGGGCAATTGCCATGCTCAAAGCGGTGGGAATGCCGCGAGCTGAAGAAATTTACGGTGAGTTTCCACACCAGCTATCTGGCGGGATGCGTCAGCGTGTGATGATTGCCATGGCGATGTCATGTGATCCCAAGCTGATTATCGCCGATGAACCGACAACGGCGCTGGACGTGACGATCCAGGCGCAGATTCTCGATCTCATGCGTGATTTGAAAGAAAAGACTGGGACTTCGATTATGCTGATTACGCATGATTTGGGTGTTGTAGCCGAAATGTGCGACCGCGTCATCGTCATGTACGCGGGGCAAGTGGTGGAAGAAACAGATGTCGATACATTGTTTGAAAGTCCAAAGCATCCATATACGATCGGGCTCATGAACTCGATCCCTGAACTGGATGAAGAGCGCGAGTATCTGGAAACCATTCCGGGAGCAGTTCCATTGCCGCATCAGATGCCAGCCGGCTGTCGTTTTGCCCCGCGCTGCACGCAGGCAATGCCTATCTGTCATGAAAAGCCACCTGAGCTTTTGCAACTGAACGGGCAAAAATGCCGTTGCTGGTTGTACGAAGATAAGGGGGAAGAGGCATGACAACACCTCTGTTGGAAGTAAAAGGACTGCAGCAGCATTTTCCGATCAAAGCCGGGTTTTTGAAGCGGACGACAGGACATGTAAAAGCAGTGGATGGCATTGATCTGACGGTTTATCCTGGCGAAACGCTTGGAATTGTAGGCGAATCGGGATGTGGCAAGTCAACGACAGGTCGTACGATTCTCCGGTTGCTCGAGCCGACTGCAGGAGAAGTATGGTTTGATGGCAAGGATCTGGCGAAGCTGCCAAAAGAAGAAATGCGGCAGATGCGCAAGGACTTGCAAATGATTTTCCAGGACCCATACGCTTCCTTGAATCCGCGCATGACTATTAAGCAAATATTGCTGGAGTCCCTGATGGTGCACAACATCGGCACCAAGGAGGAGCGGGAGCGCACGATTGAAGAAATCATTCAAGTCGTTGGACTGCGCAAAGAGCATCTGAATCGTCACCCGCACGATTTTTCTGGCGGACAGCGGCAACGGATCGGAATCGCTCGCGCACTCGTGGTGAAACCAAAGCTGATTATTGCCGATGAGCCTGTATCCGCTTTGGACGTATCGATTCAGTCACAGGTGCTCAATCTCTTGAAGGATTTGAAAAAGGAATTCAATCTGACCCTGATGTTTATCTCGCATGATTTGTCGGTAGTCAAGCATTTGTGCGACCGAATTGCGGTCATGTATCTTGGCCGTATAGTAGAAGTTGCTGACAAGCGGACGCTGTTTGAAAACCCGAGCCACCCGTATACACGCGCGCTTTTATCGGCGGTACCAGTCGCAAAGCCGCGTCAAAAGCGGGACCGGATTTTGTTGACAGGAGATTTGCCAAGTCCGGCGAATCCACCAAGTGGCTGCACATTCCACCCGCGCTGTCCATATGCGACGGATATGTGCAAAACGCAGGTGCCGAGTCTGTCTGACATCGGTGACGGACAACTGGTCTCCTGCCATCTGGTGCAATCTGGCGAGATCTTCCGCTAGGCAAGGACGGAGGTACAAATATGGTTTACTGGCATTTGTTTATCGCTTTTTTTCGCATCGGTATTTTTGGATTCGGGGGAGGACCAACTATGGTTCCCCTGTTTTATACCGAGTGTGTGAAAAAGTACAAGTGGGTTACCGACGAGGATTTTTCGGATAACCTGGCATTGGGAAATGCGCTTCCCGGACCGATTGCCACCAAGCTGGCGGCGTTTATCGGTTATCGGGTCAAAGGCTGGACAGGTGCACTCGTAGCGAATATCGCCGTGGTAATGCCTGTCGTACTGGTGATGATTGGGTTATTGCAAGTCATCTATCAATGGAAGGACGCACCGGGTGTTTATGGCATGATTCAGGCGATTGGGCCAGTTATTGCTGTGATGACGGGCGTTCTGACGTGGGAGTTTCTATCCAAAGGGTGGAAGGGTACGTCCAGCAAAACGGGCGTGAGCATTTCACTCGGTCTTTCGCTTATCGCGCTGCTCTTCCTTGATTGGCACCCTGGCATCGTGGTAGGGATCGCTCTGGCCATTTCGTTTGCTTACTCTACCTGGTCTGTCCGCAAGCGCAAGAAGAAGGACGGCAAGGAGGGAGTAGCATGATTTACTTGCAATTGTTTTGGGCTTTTTTCATCTCCAACATCTTGGGATACGGTGGAGGCCCACCAAGCATTCCACTGATCCAGAATGAAGTGGTCGATCATTACAACTGGATGACGATCAAAGAATTCGGTGAAGTGCTCGCAGTAGCAAATGCACTGCCAAGTCCGATCGCAACGAAACTTGCGGGCTACATCGGTTATCAAGTAGCGGGAGTTCCAGGCGCAACAGTTGCCCTGTTTGCTACGGTAGCTCCAACAGCGATTGCGATGATTCTGCTGCTCCAATTTATTAATCTGTTCCGCAACGCACCGCAGGTAAAAGCGATGACCCAATCGGTACGGCCGATTGTTACCATACTGCTTGGAACCATGACCTATCAATTTCTCATGGGTGCAGTCGAAGGAATTGGTTGGATGCAAACAGGAATTTTGACTGTCGCCTCCTACCTTTTGCTCGAAACATGGAAGGTGCATCCTGCTATTGTGATGGTCGCAGCGATGGTATACGGGTTCATTTTCATCGGCTAGAATCTACTCAGACAAAGGGAGCAATTAACTATGGTTAACTACGACGCAATGGATTATCCGTACGCATCGAAGCGTGTGACCACCTATGCGAAAAATGGCATGGTAGCTACCTCGCAGCCATTGGCAGCGCAGGCTGGTCTCGATATTTTGAAAAAAGGCGGAAATGCGGTTGACGCGGCAATTGCTACGGCTGCATGCCTGACTGTAGTCGAGCCGACTTCGAATGGCATTGGCGGCGACGCGTTCGCCCTCGTATGGATCAAAGACGAATTGCACGGTTTGAATGCGAGTGGTCCGGCTCCACAGGGCATTTCGATTGAAGCCCTCAAAGCAAAAGGACTTGAGGAAATGCCGACATACGGTTGGACACCAGTAACAGTACCAGGCGCTCCTGCTGCTTGGGCTGAGCTGTCCAAACGCTTTGGTCGCCTGCCGCTGACGGAAGTATTGCAGCCAGCGATTGAATATGCGGAAAACGGATTTCCGCTGTCTCCAACGCTGGCTCGCTATTGGGGCGTGGCACATGATAAGTTTTCACGGTTGTTTAAAGGTGAAGAGTACGTTCACTGGTTCTCGACATTTGCGCCAGATGGAAAAGTACCAAAGGCAGGAGACATCTGGAAATCACCAGGCCATGCACAGACGCTGCGTCAAATTGCTGAGACAAACGCCGAAAGCTTTTATCGTGGAGAGATAGCGGAGAAGATTGATGCTTTTTCCCGTGAGTGCGGTGGCTACTTGCGCAAGGAAGACTTGGCAGCGTACCAGCCTGAGTGGGTGAAACCAGTTGGCGTTAATTACCGTGGTTACGACGTATGGGAGATCCCACCGAATGGACAGGGCATGATCGGGTTGATGGCACTGAACATTCTGAAGGGCTACGATTTTGACGCAAAAGATACAATCGAGACATACCACAAGCAAATCGAAGCGATGAAGCTGGCATTTGTCGATGGTTTGAAGTACATCACAGAAGAGAGCAAAATGAAAGTATCGGTAGAGGATTTGCTCTCCGAAGAATACGCGAATACTCGCCGTGCCTTGATCAGTGACGAAGCGCTCATACCGGATCCAGGACAACCGAAATCAAGCGGTACCATCTACTTGGCTACAGCTGATGGCGAGGGCAACATGGTGTCATTTATTCAAAGCAACTATATGGGCTTTGGTTCAGGAGTTGTGATTCCGGGGACAGGTATTGCCATGCAAAACCGCGGTCACAATTTCTCGCTTGATCCTAAGCACGATAATTGCCTCGAGCCTGGCAAAAAAACGTTCCACACGATTATTCCAGGCTTCTTGACCAAGGACGGAAAAGCAGTTGGTCCATTTGGTGTGATGGGTGGCTTCATGCAGCCACAGGGACATGTGCAGGTCGTGATGAACACAATCGACTTCCATCTCAATCCACAAGCTTCGTTGGATGCTCCGCGCTGGCAATGGACAGAAGGCAAGACAGTGGAGCTGGAGCGTCACTTCCCAGAGCATCTGGCGTTGGCGCTGGAACGCAAGGGGCATACGATCAAGTGGGCACAGCTTGGCAACTACTTTGGCCGCGGGCAGATTATTTGGCGCGATGAAAATGGTGTGCTAAGCGGTGGAACCGATATGCGGACTGATAGTGCCATAGCAGCTTGGTAATTCCAAAGGCAAACCGTACACGCAAAGAGGGTGTACGGTTTTTTCTTTTGCGTGAAAGTGAATGTTAACCAGGTGGAATAAGGGAGGATGCGTCAACTCTTAAGACTTCCTGTCTCCCTCTTACTCGTGTCGTTCTCCTCTAGTGTATTTAGCGTATCAAAAAATCATTTGTTCAGAAATGGTTGAGATGCAGCTAGTAAAATAAGAAGTGTGGGAAGATGTGCGCTTTTTATGAATGTAAATAGAGGAGAAACGATTCCATGAGGAGTATTATGATTGTGGACGATACGGCGTTTACGCGGCTTGTGCTGCGAAACATATTTGAATCTTTGGGGTTTGTTGTGATTGCCGAGGCCGATACAGGCGAGGATGCCATCAAAAACTATTGCTTGTTTAAGCCCGAGCTCGTGTTCATGGATATCTCCATGCCGGGAATGAATGGTTTGAATGCCTCTCGCAAAATCATGGAGATAGACAGTGACGCGAAGATTATTATCTGTTCAGCACTCGTGCATCGTGAAACGGTCATCAAAGCCATCCAGGCAGGAGCCAGAGACTTTATCGCCAAGCCTCTCCAGACAGAGCGGATTGAATGGGCGATCCAAAATGTACTGGGGACGGATATGTATTTGCAATAAGGAAGCAAGAAAAGATTTTGTCATGCGAGGCTATGGAGGCATAAGCTCATTTGCAGTTGTGAGACATGAAAAAACCCTTCTTTTGACACGAAGTCAATCAGAAGGGTTTTTGCTATGTAATGAGATTGCTCACGGACTTCACCGAGGTGATGGATTAGGTTGCTGCTTCCAAGCTCTGTACCACGCCGTGATGTCAGAATTCACAGGAGTGTCCAGCTCTTGTTCCCATCTGAATGCTAACAGATCGTATTGTTCCTCTACAGCTGCGTGATTACCTGTCGATGCATACAGCTTCATTAGATGGATGTAGCTGTCTTCCACAAGCGGATGAAGAGACTGCATGAGCAGGTTCGCTTTTTCTGCCTCTTGCGTCATCTCTTGCTCAAAATAAAAGCTGCTTAAATTTTTTGCCAGTTGCAGCCAAAGACGGCGCAGGCGTTCGCGCTCATGCTCAGCCCATAAATACTCGTGCTCACCCAAATAATCGCCAGTATACATCTCCAAGATACGTTCGTACACCTGAGCGTTATGTATGGCAGGAGGACTTAGCTGGGAAGCGTGATTCTCCCATTCCTCTACATCTATCTGTACTGATCCGACGGAGAGCTTATAGCCGTTTTCCAAATTTCCTTTTGTGATAGAGACGGATTCAAGTCCGTGCTGTTTCAATGTTTGACGGATGAGATAAATCGTTGTATAGAGCTGTGTGACGCCCTTGGATAGATCACATTCGGGCCAAAGCAGCTCGATAATCGTATCCTTGTCAATCATCCGGTTACGATGGTGCAGCAAATACGCAAACAGCTCACGCGCTTTTGCTGTACGCCACTTGATCGTGCTCAGTTCCTGATCCTGAAACTGGAATTGAATATAGTTAAAGCATTTAATTGTGATCAGAGGCTTTGCTTCTATGCTAATCTCATTTTTCAGCCGCTTTCTCAATCGCTCTACCGTTTTTTGTAAACGATTGAGCTGTACAGGCTTCATGATGTAATCCAGAGCGCAAAGCTCGAATGCCTCTACTGCATATTTATCATAGCCCGTCACGAAGACAATCTCAGGGGGAGCATCGAACGTTTGAAGCTGCTCTCCGATTTCCAGACCACTGATACCTGGCATGTTAATATCGAGGAACACGACATCGGGCTTGAGTGTTTTCGCCATTTCGATCGCTAAAAGAGGATCTGAATACGCTCCGATAACCTCAATGCCAGCTATATCGCGTTCCAGCACTTTTTGCAGATGCAGCAAAGGTAGCTGTTCGTCATCAACCAATATCGCTTTCATCGAGTGATCCCTCCCTTCTATCTACTCTATCATTAATTTTCTAGTTGTCCAAACGTAGATTTCATGGAGGATATGTGAAAAAAGTGGTTTAGCAGTAGGCTTGACCCTGCTAAACCACTTTTTTTACTTACGATAGATGAAGAAACAAGAACAGGCCTATCCCGTTGCGCTTTTTGTTAGGCTCTCACCGTGCTTTCAAACTGTCCTTTGTGAGCGCCGTTGCAGTAAGGCTTGTTAGAGGATAGACCGCATCTACAGAGATAAACCTGGCTTTTTGTCTCCATCGGATTTCCTTCGCCATCTAAAAGCGTAAACTCACCAGTGACAAGCAGAGGGCCGTTATCTTGAACTTTAATATCAGCCATTTTTTCACCTCCATTTTACTATTACCTTTCCCTGTCAGGAAAAGGATTAGTCGCCGGAGAGGTTTTAGTCATAGGTGAAGGTTACCACTTGTTGCAGGTTTGAATCGACACCGATTGCAATGGCATGTTGACCGTCTGAATAGTAGAAGTAGCGTTTCGAGGTTTGGGTGCTCACATCAGAGGTTTTCACGAGTTCAAAAGAAGCGGGGGCGAGCAGTTTTTGGGTTCGAATAAAGTCGGCAGCAGCCTTCTCAAGAGCATCCACTGGAACTTCTTGTGTTGCCCTTTCTCCATCTGTGCCGATCACGTCAACAGATAAAGAAAGAACCTGTCTCGTCTGGGGCTCGATAATCGCATGGAATCCATAAATATCTCCAGCGGCTGGCTTATCCTTCAATAGGGCGTGTACCGGTATTCCTTTGTATATGGGTTTGCCTGTAGCGGAATCAATTAATTTGGCCGGGTCCTCGAGCGTAATTTCGCGGTTTTGTGTATCCACCTGCAAATGGTAGTACTTTCTGACAGCGTTAGCGGCAATTTGTGCAGCCTCTTCTTTGCCAAGACCTTGGACTTGCTCCAGTGGAGCTTGTGCCGTGCAGCCCGCAAGCAAACAACATAGTACGAAAATGCTGATATAGACTAGCTTTTTCATGCAGATCCTCCAAGCCGTTCATGTGGTTATCCTTATCCTAGCAAGGATCGGGCTAAGTCGAAATGGATTTACCTTTCCCGAACCTTACGATTTTGTAAGCTAAGTAATGGTAAAAAGAAAAGAACGAGCAGGGAATCCGTATAGAAAAGACGAAAAATTCGGAGTACAGCCATTTGGAGGAGGTAAGGATATGAATGCAAAAGAGCTGAATCAGGCGATTCAATCGTATGTAAGAACGGAGACTTTTCCAGTTGGGGTCAAAATCATAAAAGAAGAAGCAGCACTGCCAGCCAAAGCAAAACGACCGCAGCGCGATCTGGGCTATCAGATTACCATTTGCCAGTCTGTCAGTTTTTCACGCCGTTATGGCTGGAGTATTGCGATGAATGGGGCTGATTTGTCCTGTCCGATCGCGCAGGTAGCTTTTGGATACGAAGCGCAGCCTGCTTTTTACACGGAAGGCAATCTCGCCTGTGGGATGTACACAGATACGCTTGAGGCGGGGGCGAAAAGTGAACTGGACGTACCGAAGTTTTCCGCCGAGGAAAGTGGCTACTATGTATCGTATCCACTGGAGCGGGCAGAGATCGATCCAGACGTGGTTGTGATTTACGGAAACGCGGCACAGGTCATGCGATTGGTAGCCGGGATGCTCTACAAGAGGGGCGGCTCCATTCCGTCGACGTTTTCTGCCCGTGCCGATTGTGCAGATATTGCGATCAAGCCGCTGCAAACAGGTGAGCCACAAGTGATTGTTCCCTGTTATGGAGATCGATTGTTTGCCCAGACGCAAGACCATGAGATGGCATTCAGCTTCCACTTCCGTGATGCAGCCGAGTTAGTAGAAGGCTTGGCAGGAACCCAAAAAGGGGGCGTACGCTACCCGATTCCGTCGTTTTTACGCTATCAGGCAGAGTTTCCCCCGACGTATCAAAAGCTCGCAGGATTGTTTGGCGAAGGACAGTAGTGCAGTAGCATTTTTTCTGCTTCCTCGCGAATGCGTGTACGCAGCGAATCTGGCTCCAGAACAGCGACTTGCGCTCCCAAGCCGAGTACCCAGGAGACGATTTCTTCGATTTGCCGAACACGCAGAGTGACAATTACTGCTTCCTCGTGTTCCGCGATTTCCTCGATAAAAAATGGGTTGGATTCTTTTACCTTGTCGACGATCGTACTGCTTACTTGTATACGTACGAGCAGATCCCGATCATCCTTTGGCGCATATGATTCCAAATCAAAATCGGCGGGTCGGGTAAAATGGTCGTTCAAAACAGTAAGCCCGCTCATTCGTGACAGACGAAAATTGCGAATGTCCTGACGCAGATCACATTGGGCAAGGAGTATCCAAGATCCACGCACGAGCACGAGTCCATAAGGAGCAACATCCCGTACACTATCCCGGTTGCCATCTGCCTCCGGGATGCTTTTTTTATAGCGGAACTGTACCTTTTGTCGGTTCAAAATCGCTTGTCTCAGCGTTTCCATATATTCCTGTAATTGCCCTTTTGCCACATACCCGCAGTTATTCAGCAGGCGAAAGGTGGAGCGGACTCGGGCGGTCTCTTGACGTACGGGCTCTGACAGGAGCGACTCCAGCTTGCGTTGAGAGGATTTGGCGTGCTCCCCGTATGAAGGATCAAATGCTTGCTCCACAAGACCTGTACCGATCAAGAGAGTGACCGCTTCTTCAATCGAAAAGGTCACAGGAGGCAAAAAATAGCCCTCCATCAAGGAATAGCCCAGGCCAGGGGAACCGACAATGGGGACACCAGCCTCACTCAGCGCTTGCATATCACGATAAATGGTTCGGACACTGGTCTCAAACGTTTCGGCTAGATCTTCTGCCCGCAGCAATTGCTTGCGTTGAAGCTCGAGTACGATGGCTAGCAGACGGTCCGTTTTATTCATAGAGGGTGCCTCCTTTTGCCGTGATCATCTAAACCAAGTTTATCTGATTCTGAGCGCATGACCAGATCAAATTGTTTACATGGCTGCAAATGCTACTGACATGATGCTGTCAGGAGCGCTGCGATATGATGGTACTATAGATGGATGAACTGAAATGAGAAAGGGTGTTCCTAGATGAATACAGTGGAAATGTTGAGCCGTTTTGAAGAGGTTGCCGAGCAATATGTAAAAGCTTTGGACGGATATTCTGCCGAGCAATTCACGAAAAAGCCTGCAGCAGATGAATGGTCGCTCGGGCAGCTGTACAACCACCTGATACAATCGGCTGTTCATATGCAAATCATGTCGATTGAGCAATGTGCTTCTGGGAATGGGGTAGTCGGGGTAGGCAAAACAGAGAATGGTGAAATGATTATCGGGGCAGGAAAATTACCACCCATCGCGATTAAGGTTCCGGATTCACCGCAGTACACGCCAGCCAACCCGGAATCACCAGAAGAGGTAAAGCCAAAATTGCTTCGACTGATTGATCAGGTACGTGAGCTTGAACCGAGTGTGGCAGCGATTTCGCCTGATCAAAAAATGCCACATCCTGCGCTCGGCTATTTGAATGCTGCCGAATGGTACCAGCTGATTTCTATGCATTTTGTACATCATTTGCGTCAAAAGGAAAAGCTGGATGCATTTGTTCAAGCCTAAACTCTCTCCTATACAAAAAGCTACCCACATCTATAACATGGGTAGCTTTTTTGTTGCAGAAAGGATGATTTACACCAGATTTTCCGGATTCAAGCCCTCCAGCTCTGGCAGTACAAAGCGTCCGTCTTTGCGGATCAATACATCGTCAAACCAGATTTCGCCGCCACCGTATTCAGGGCGTTGGATTTGTACCAGATCCCAGTGTACAGAAGAACGGTTGCCGTTATCCGCCACAGTGTACGCATTACCAGGCGTGAAGTGGAAGCTGCCTGCGATTTTTTCATCGAACAGGATGTCCAGCATCGGATGCAGGATGTGCGGATTAAAACCAATCGCAAATTCGCCGATGTAGCGAGCGCCTTCATCTGTATCGAGAATCTCGTTCAGTGCTTTTGTATTGGAGCTTGTTGCCTCTACGATTTTTCCTTCTTTGAATGTGAACTGAACATCCGTAAAGGAAATGCCGTGATAGTTTGTTGCTGCGTTGTAGAAGATCGTTCCTTCTACAGAGTCACGTATAGGAGCGGTGTAGACCTCACCGTCTGGAATGTTGCATTTGCCATCGCATTTTACTGCGTTGATGCCTTTGATGGAGAAGCGCAGGTCTGTGTTTGGACCGACGATACGCACGCGGTCTGTGCGATCCATCAGCTCTTTTAGTGGTGTCATCGCTCTGGACATTTTTTCATAGTCCAGGTTGCAGACGGAGAAGTAGAAGTCTTCGAAGTTCTCCAGACTCATGCCTGACAGCTGGGCCATGGATTTGTTCGGATAGCGAAGCACAACCCAGCGTTTGTTCGGCACGCGCTCGTTCGTATGTACTGGCTGGTAGAGGATGCGCGAGTAGATACCCATCTTGTCTTCCGGAACATCTGCAAGCTCATTGATGTTGTCATAGGCGCGGATTGCAATGTACGCGTCCATGTCCTTCATCCGGTCATACTCGTATTTGGCCATGAGCGCCATATGCTCTTCGCTTGTTCCTTGGTAGAGTGCGCGAAGAATTTCCTGATCCTTCAGAGTGACCAACGGGAGAGCGCCTACCGCAAACGATTCGCGGACGAGAGCGCGTACCAATTCAGGCTGCAGACCTGTATTTTCAATCAGTACTTTTTCTCCTTTTTGCAAATTGAGTGAATAGCGGACGAGACGGCTGGCTAATTCATTAATGCGTGGATCTGCCATTTTTACGCAACCTCCATAATCAGAAAATAGGTAAATGAGTAAGATGGTTTACTAACTCTAGCGGTCGTTCCACCTTGTGCAAGCTTCGATAGAAGTTTTTTTACTGCTATTATGGCATATCTGCCTACAGACTCGCCAGTGATTAATGCAAGGGCTTACAAGCAGGCTTCATAGATCGCGATGATGTCCTCGGCGTTCAGCTTCCGGGAGCTTGGCAGGTAGCCAACGCCTCTTCCGCCGATATGGACCGCTTCGTCAGCCATTCGCGGAATGACCTCGCGTGTTACCCCAAAATCGGACAGCTTCTCCGTAATGCCCATGCGCTCATACCAGTGACGGACAGCTTCGATCGTGGCACGAGCCGCATTTTGTGTGTCTTCTTCGGTGACACCAAAGCAGCTTCGTCCCATGCGTGCCAGCCGTTCCGGGCGATCAGGAAAAATGACCTGCTCGAAATAAGGAAGTGACAGGATAGCTAGTCCACGACCGTGCGCCATATCGAAAATTCCGCTCAACGGGTGTTCAATCCCGTGCAGTGGCATGCCAGCACAGCGACCGCCTGCTGCAAACGGACTGATTCCGAGAGTACTCGCCCATAAAAGGGTTGATCTCGCTTCTTCATGGTCAGGCTGCTCGATGGCAGTAAGCGAATGCTCGACAACCAGACGAATCAGTGTCTCGGAGATACCGTCCTGCACATTCGTTTTGTCTGCACTGATCAAATAGCTTTCAAATAGATGGGAAAAAATATCTGCACATGATTCAGCCGTGACGCGAGCCGGAACAGTGAATGTGATGGAGGGATCGAGGATTGCAATTTTGGGATAAAGAGCTGGCCCGTAAAATGAAGATTTTTCATGGGTATCCCAGTGGGTCAGGACACTGATGCTGTTTGCTTCTGAACCTGTAGCTGCCACGGTAGGGACAGTCATGAGCGGCAATGCTTCCATTACAGGTACAAGCAGTTGACTGGAACCAGTCGGATTCCCGCGCATGTAGTCATAGATGGGACGCCCGGTCTTGGCAGCTGCTGCGATCGCTTTGGAGGCGTCCATCACGGAACCGCCACCTACTGCCAATATGAAATCACACTGATTCTCACGTGCCAGTGCAGCACCCGCATCTACGGTAGCAGTCCGCGGATTAGGCTCAATTTTGTCAAACAAGACATACTCTACTTGCGCTTCTTCTAAAAGGGTCTGCACGCGTTCCAAGAGGCCAGTGCGCTTGGCAGCGCTCCCGCCTGTGACAAGCAGTGCTTTGTGACCAATTGTTTTGGCTTCCTGTCCCAATCGTTTTATTTCACCCATACCGAAGTAGATAAGGGTAGGAAAAGATACCTCAAACGGAAACATCTTCCATTCCTTCTTTCGCATAAAGGTAGTACCACCTTATTTTATCATAAAACCAGGCTACGGCATGCCTTTTGGAGAAGTAAGGAACCGGCGTGTCATCGCGGGGACGATCGCAGGTAGTAAATCAATGGAAAACACATCAAAAACCGAACGTTTGTCGAAGTGTGTTTCTGCTTTTTTCGTTGATAAATGCGTATGATTGTGTTTTAATGTATTTGAAACGTTCGTGTATTTACCGTAACTTAACCTTTTTACCTAGGAAGGTGACTCCTACAGTGGAAAAACAAGAACAACTCTACGAAGGCAAGGCGAAACGTATTTATCGGACATCAGTGCCTGATCAATACTGGGTGGAGTATAAAGACGACGCAACGGCATTTAATGGAGAGAAACGGGCGCAAATTACCGGAAAAGGTGAACTGAACAATCGCATCACCGCTATTTTCTTCACGATGCTGAAAGAACGTGGCATCGACAACCATTTTGTTCGCCTGCTGTCTGCTAACGAGCAGGTCGTACGAAAAGTAGAGATTATTCCTTTGGAGGTAGTCGTTCGCAATATCGCGGCTGGCTCACTCGCCAAACGCCTGGGAATGGAAGAAGGTACTGCACTTCCACAGCCGGTTGTTGAGTTTTACTACAAGGATGACGCACTAGGTGATCCGCTGGTGAATGCTTCCCACATCAAAATATTGGGCATCGCTAGCGAAAGCGATCAAGCGACTCTTGAACGCATGGGGCTCGAAGTCAATGAAGTCCTGCGTCCTTATTTGCGGGAGCGTGGCATTACACTGGTCGACTTTAAGCTTGAATTTGGCAAAACTGCGGATGGGGAAATTCTCCTCGCCGATGAAATATCGCCGGACACATGCCGGTTCTGGGATTCAGAAACGAACGAGAAGCTGGATAAAGATCGCTTCCGTCGGGATTTGGGCAACGTAGAAGAAGCGTATCAAGAAATGCTTAAGAGACTGGGAGGAGACGTACATGTTTAAAGCTGTTGTTTATGTAACTTTGCGCGAGAGCGTGCTTGACCCACAAGGCCATGCGGTAAAAGGTGCTCTGCACACACTCGGATTTGATGAAGTAAACAATGCACGCATTGGTAAATATATGGAGCTCACGCTGGATACAAAAGACCGTGCTCAGGCAGAAGAACGTGTACGCGAAATGTGCGAAAAGCTGCTGGCCAACACGGTGGTTGAAGACTATCGCTTTGAGATCGTGGAGGGCTAATAGATGCGAGTAGCGGTTATCGTTTTTCCAGGTTCCAATGCTGACATCGACTTGTACAACGCAGTTGAAGATGTAATGGGTGTGCCAGTTGATTATGTATGGCACTCCGATACCGATCTTTCCCAGTATGATGCGATTCTGTTGCCAGGTGGCTTCTCTTATGGCGATTACTTGCGCTGTGGTGCAGTCGCTCGCTTTTCTCCAGTGATGGAGCAAGTAGTGAAGGCGGCAGAAGCAGGCAAGCTGGTTATGGGAATCTGTAACGGATTCCAAATCCTGACCGAAGTAGGCCTTTTGCCAGGCGTTCTTTTGCGCAACACTTCACTCAAGTTCCGTTGCAAGCTGTCGGGACTGCGTGTAGAAAATAACCAAACCGCGTTTACTCGTGATTATGCGGCAGGGGAAGAGATTCAAATTCCGATCGCACATGGCGAAGGAAACTACTACTGTGATGATGAGACACTGGAAAAGCTCAAAGCGGGCAATCAGATTGTATTCCGCTACCATGGCGAAAATCCGAATGGCTCTCTTGAAGGTATTGCAGGAATTTGCAACGAAAAAGGCAATGTACTGGGTATGATGCCTCACCCGGAGCGCGCTGTGCATACATGGATGACCTCCGATGACGGCCGCCGCATGTTTACCTCGATCCTGAAGACGTGGAGGGAAAAAAGCAGTGTCACAACTCACGCATAAAGAACCGACAGCTGAACAAATTGCAGAACAAAAGATCTACCGTGAAATTGGTCTGACAGAGGAAGAATACCAGCGTGTAGTCGATATCCTCGGCCGTAAACCGAACTGGACGGAGACAGGTCTTTACAGCGTCATGTGGTCTGAGCACTGCTCCTATAAAAACTCCAAGCCTGTTCTGCGCCGCTTCCCGACAAAGGGCCCTCGCGTTTTGCAAGGACCAGGTGAAGGTGCGGGTATCGTAGACATCGGCGATAACCAAGCCGTTGTTTTCAAAATCGAAAGCCATAACCACCCATCTGCAATCGAGCCGTACCAAGGCGCTGCAACTGGTGTGGGCGGAATCATCCGTGACGTTTTCTCCATGGGTGCTCGTCCGATTGCTGTACTGAACTCGCTTCGATTCGGGGAGCTGACTACTCCTCGCGTAAAATATTTGTTTGAGCACGTGGTTGCTGGTATCGCTGGCTATGGCAACTGCATCGGGATTCCTACTGTAGGCGGCGAAGTCAACTTCGACCCTACTTATGAAGGAAATCCTCTCGTCAATGCTATGTGTGTGGGTCTGATTGACCACGAGAAGATTCAAAAAGGGGTAGCCTCCGGTATTGGCAACCCGGTGATTTACGTTGGTTCCAGCACAGGGCGTGATGGTATTCACGGAGCGACCTTTGCTTCTGAAGAGCTGACTGAAGAATCCGAGAAAAAACGTCCTGCTGTACAAGTGGGCGATCCATTCATGGAAAAGCTGTTGCTCGAAGCATGCCTTGAGCTGATTGACACAGGTATCGTCGTAGGGATTCAGGACATGGGCGCAGCAGGCCTTACCAGCTCCAGCTCTGAGATGGCTTCCAAAGCAGGCAACGGTATCGAAATGAATCTGGATTTGGTGCCACAGCGTGAAGCAGGTATGTCCGCATACGAAATGATGCTCTCTGAATCTCAAGAGCGTATGCTCGTTGTCGTGGAAAAAGGCAAGGAAGCAGAAGCCATTGCGATTTTTGACAAATGGGGCTTGGCGTCTGCTGTCGTGGGTAAAGTAACAGAAGACAGCAAGCTGCGTCTGTTGCACAAAGGCGAAGTCGTAGCAGAAGTACCAGTAAACAGCTTGGCTGATGATGCGCCTGTTTACCATCGTCCATCTGCTGTACCAGCTTACTATGAAGCAAACGCAAGTGTAGATGTCGTTGCAGGAATCGCTGAGCCAGCTGACTTGAACGAAACCTTGAAAAACTTGCTCGCACAACCGACTGTTGCAAACAAAGCATGGGTATACGAGCAGTACGACCATATCGTTCGTGCCAATACTGCTGTAAAACCTGGCTCTGATGCAGCTGTTGTGATGGTGCGCGGAACACGCAAAGCACTCGCGATGTCGACAGATTGCAACGGACGCTATGTGTACCTCGATCCAAAAGTCGGCGGTGCTATCGCTGTAGCAGAATCTGCGCGCAACGTAGTATGCTCGGGTGCAGAACCACTTGCGATTACAGACTGCCTCAACTTCGGAAGCCCGGAAAAGCCAGAAGTATTCTGGCAGTTCGAGAAATCATGCGAGGGCATGAGCGAAGCGTGCGTAGCTTTGGACGCACCGGTTATCGGCGGAAACGTTTCTTTCTATAATGAACGCAGCGGTGACGCCATCTATCCGACTCCAACTGTCGGCATGGTCGGTTTGATCACGGATGTTGACCATATTACAACCCAAGATTTCAAAAACGAAGGCGATGTCATCATCTTGCTCGGCGAAACTTTCGCAGAGCTGGGTGGATCTGAGTATCAAAAGCTGGCTACAGGCTCGATCTCAGGACGACCGCCACAAATTGATCTGAACAAGGAAGCAGCTGTTCAAAAACTCGTTTTGGCTGCTATCCGCAAAGGTCTGGTAAGCTCGGCTCACGATTTGTCCGAAGGCGGTTTGGGTGTAGCTTTGGCAGAGTCTTGCTTCGGCAAAAACGTGGGCGCACAAGTATCGCTGGATTCCGAGCTGCGTCATGATGTTCTCTTGTTCAGTGAATCACAGTCTCGCATTTTGCTCAGTGCATCCAAAGAGCAGGCAGCAGCAATTCTCGCATTGGCAGGTGAGCATGGCGTACCGGCACAAGAGATCGGAACCATTGGTGGCGAGCACGTGGTAGTGAATGTGAACGGCAATGAAGCGATCAATGCTTCAATTCAAGAGGTGAAAGCAGCCTGGAAGGATGCGATTCCATGTTTGATCGGTTAATCTGGGACAAACTGAATGAAGAATGCGGCGTCTTTGGCATTTACAACCACCAGGAAGCTTCCCAATTAACGTACCTGGGGCTTCATGCCCTTCAGCATCGCGGTCAGGAGAGCGCAGGCATCTGCGCCTCCGACGGCGAGAAGTGGTATAAACATCGCGGAATGGGACTCGTATCTGAAGCTTTTGGCAAGGGTGATCTGGAGAAATTCAAAGGTCATATTGCCATTGGTCATACTCGGTACACAACTGCCGGGTCCAGCAAAATCGAAAATGCCCAGCCGCTGTTTTTCCGTTATGCGCAAGGCAGCATGGCTGTTGCCCATAATGGTAATCTGGTGAATGCTGCGGTTCTCAGAAAAGAGCTGGAAGCAAAAGGCTCCATTTTCCAAACGACCAGCGACACCGAAGTAATCGCCCATTTGATCGCGCGCTCCGAGTGCCGTGACTTGCCTGGGGCTGTAAGAGATGCACTTCAGCACATTAAAGGTGCGTATGCACTTCTCGTCATGAACGAAAATCAACTCGTTATCGCGCTTGATCCAAATGGATTGCGTCCGCTGTCTTTGGGACGTTTGGGAGACGCGATTACTGTTGCATCCGAGACCTGTGCTTTTGACATTATCGGAGCACAGTACTGGCGCGATGTTCAGCCAGGTGAGCTGATTGTCATTGATAAAAACGGTGTGAGTGAATCGAAGTTCACAGAGACTACCCAACGTTCGATCTGCACCTTTGAATACATTTACTTTGCACGTCCTGACAGCGACATCGATGGAATTAACGTACACATGGCACGCAAGCGTCTCGGCAAACAGCTGGCTTTGGAATCGGCGATTGAGGCAGATGTCGTGACAGGTGTACCTGACTCCAGCATATCCGCGGCGATTGGCTTTGCGGAAGCGACAGGTATTCCATATGAAATCGGCTTGATCAAAAACCGCTACGTTGGTCGCACATTTATCCAGCCGAGCCAGGAGCTTCGCGAGCGCGCTGTTTACCTCAAGCTCTCGGCTGTACGCAAGGTAGTCGAAGGCAAGCGCGTGGTCATGATTGACGATTCGATCGTTCGCGGTACGACCAGTAATCGGATTGTGCGCATGCTGCGTGAAGCTGGAGCCAAGGAAGTCCACGTACGGATCAGCTCTCCGCCGGTCATGAATTCCTGCTTCTATGGCATTGATACATCGACTCGGGATGAGTTGATTGCAGCAACTAAATCGATTGAGGAAATCCGTCAAATCATTGAAGCAGATTCTTTGTCCTTCTTGTCTGTCGAAGGCATGATCGAAGCAATCGGGCGTCAGGATTCGGCTCCGAATAAAGGACACTGCCTCGCATGCTTTACCGGGGAATATCCGACTGAGATTGAATTTGAAGAGGCGCTACCTGCGCTCAAGTGCTAATACAAGGAACCTCTGGTAGGGGGAGAAACGATGAGTGAAGCATATAAACAAGCAGGCGTCGACATTGATGCGGGGAACGAAGCAGTCGAACGCATGAAAAAACACGTGAAGCGCACGTTCCGTCCGGAGGTATTGACGGATTTGGGCGGCTTCGGTGCCTTGTTCCGTCTAGATACAACCAAGTATGAAAAGCCGATCCTCGTCTCTGGTACAGATGGTGTAGGCACCAAGCTGAAGCTTGCTTTTGCCATGGATAAGCACGATACGATCGGGATTGATGCTGTAGCGATGTGCGTCAATGATGTGGTTGTGCAAGGGGCAGAGCCGCTTTTTTTTCTCGACTACTTGGCGGTAGACAAGGTCATTCCAGAAAAGATCGAAGCCATTGTCAAAGGAATTGCCGATGGCTGCTCGCAGGCAGGCTGCTCCTTGATCGGTGGAGAAACAGCTGAAATGCCTGGGATGTACGCAGAGGGCGAATATGATATCGCTGGTTTTACAGTTGGTGTTGTAGACGAAAGCAAAATGATTACAGGAGCTTCTGTTGAAGCAGGCGACGTATTGATCGGGCTTGCTTCCAGCGGTGTGCACAGCAATGGCTTCTCTCTCGTGCGCAAAGTGCTTTTGGCTGACAAAGGCATGTCGCTTCACGATCATGTAGATGTACTTGGCAAAAAGCTTGGAGAGGAACTGCTGACCCCGACTCGCATCTATGTAAAACAAGTGCTGTCTGTACTGGAATCTCATGAGATCAAGGCGCTGGCGCATATTACAGGCGGCGGCTTCACTGAAAATATTCCGCGTGTACTGCCAGAAGGTACACAAGCGATTATTGATGTAGGTTCTTGGCCTGTTCTCCCGATTTTCCAACTGGTTCAAGAAGCTGGCAATATTTCTTATCCGGACATGTACAAAACATTTAACATGGGGATCGGTATGATGCTGGTTGTCAAAGCAGACGATGCTGATGCAGTTGTAGCGAAGATCAAGGACCTTGGCGAAGAGCCGTATGTGATCGGAAGCATTGCGGCTGGCGAGCGCAAAGTCGTGTATAACGGGGTGGAATGGTGAGAAGGCTAGCCATTTTCGCCTCGGGAAGCGGTTCGAACTTCGAAGCAATCGTGCAAGCCGTACAGGGTGGTCGACTTGACGGTGTGGAAGTCGCGCTTCTCGTTTGCGATAAGCCTGGTGCCAAGGTGCTGGAGCGGGCAGAACGCTTAGGGATTCCTGCTTTTGTTTTTCAGCCAAAGGAGTATGCTGACAAGGCTGCCTTTGAAGCAGAGATTGTGGCAGAGCTCCAAAAACTCGATATATCCTTGGTTGTGCTGGCGGGGTACATGCGATTGGTTGGCGAGACGCTGTTGTCCGCCTATGAGGGGAAAATCATCAATCTGCATCCATCACTTTTGCCTGCTTTTCCCGGGAAAGACGCGATTGGTCAGGCACTCGACTACGGGGTAAAGATTACGGGGGTAACGGTGCATGTGGTCGATGCGGGTCTCGATACGGGTCCAATCATCGCCCAGCTCCCTGTAGGCGTGCAAGAGACAGATACAAAAGAAACATTGGCAGCACGTATCCACGAAGTAGAGCATGGCCTTTTGGTAGAGGTCATTGGCTTGCTGGTGGAAGAGCGTATAAAGCTGGAGGGACGGCTTGTCCAGCTGACATAAGAGAGCAACAAACGCAGAGAAACCGACGCGAAAATCGTGTCGGTTTTTCCTTTTCCTGGTATATTGAATAATGGGAGAGTGGTAACATGAGAGACATGAAAAACGTTTGGATGGTTTGCTTCTGCGCTGTTCTACTGATAGGGTCATGGCTGATCGCAGATGCAACAAAGAGCGTAGCTGCATATGGTGATACAGCAACGCACAATACGGCACAGATTGCCAGCATCATGGCGACGATAAGCAATGAATTAAATGATTTGAACAACAAGAAGGCTCCACAAGAAAAACAAATACTTGATGCAGTAGAAGCGGCTGAATACTTAGGCATTACCGAGCAGATTTTGGCCAAGCTTTTGGATAGTAAGGATATTCCAGCTCTTCAGATCAACAGCACGTATCGGTTCTCCAAACGAGCTTTGGATGAGTGGGTATACGAGCAATCGATGAAGCACACGACCTATCAAAAATGATAATGTTATTTGGATAAAAAGAGCTCGCAGCCAGACGCAAACGCCAGCTGTGGTAGCGAATAAACAGCAAAACCGACACAGTGGATGTGTCGGCTTTTCACTGTCTTGCTCTTTTTATCTGGCAACGAATTTTTTCAGATCACTGAGAGGAAGGGCACCGATTACTTTGTCGATTGGTTCCCCATCTTTAAACAGGATGCTAGTGGGCAGGCTCATGACTCCAAATTGATTGGCAACCTCGGTTTCTTCATCTACATTGAGCTTGAGGATTTTGACATCATGGTTTCCTTCGGCTACGTATGCTTCAAGGACTGTCGCAAACATCCGGCACGGTCCGCACCAAGGCGCCCAAAAATTGACTAAAGTGAGTCCTTTTGTTTGCATTTGGTTCTTACATGCAGCATCTGTTACATGGAAAATCGCCATTTGAATCTCTCCTTTATTTATGTCTTTCAAAATTAATAAGCATTTATTTTTCCAATGAACATCCAGTCGTCATACTGGTAGCAATTCCAAGTCGGTTCCAGCAGTTGGTGACATTGATCGCCATCACCAGATCGATGTACTGTTGTTCATTAAAGTGGTCGCGGACTTGCTTGTATACATGCTCGGGTACTCCGAGCTCGGAAACCTTAGTAAGATGCTCGGCAAGCTCAAGTGCTGCTTTTTCCTTCTTGCTAAAGTTCGGTACATCACGCCATACGTTCAGGAGTAAAATGCGCTCAAATTGATCTCCTTTGTCGTACAGGGCTTTTCCGTAAACATTCAAATGAAAGGAACAACCATTTATTTGGGACACTCTTAGCTGGATTAGGTCAGTGATAGCCTCATCCAAACTGGATTGAAGAACAAATGATTCAAGGCTTTTCATAGCCTCATAAGCAGCAGGGTTTACTTCGTTGGGAACCATTCTTAATTCCATTTCAAATCCCTCCCGAATTCAGTTTGATTCATGTCATGGAAATCTTCTTCCGTTAACTCCTTGGTTACACTCATAGCTGCTTTACTTCCGCTGGCAGCAGCATAAATCAGTTGAGAAGGCGCGACGTACGACGTGTCACCTGCGGCGAACAAACCAGGGATGGAGGTTTTGCCTAGTTGATCTGTCTTAATTCCGCCCAGTGGGGTTTTTTCGCAGTCCAAGCTCTCGATAAATGGCGCGCTGTGTATAAATTTAGGAGCAATGAATCCGCCTGTCCTGGCGATCGTCGTTCCATCCGCAAAACGTACATGCGTTAGTTGCCCGTTTTCTCCAATGAAGGCTGCGACGGGCTGTTCCATCACCACGATTCCTTTGGAGAGAAGCTGCTCTTTTTGGTCATTTGAAAGTGGACTTTGACCATTGGTGCAGACTACTAAATCGCGGGTCCAATTGAGAAGCAGCTTGGCGGTATGGAAAACGGCCGGATCTTCGGAAACGACGACAAGAGGTTGATCTTGCAGCTCCCAGCCATCACAAAACGGGCAATTAAACAGACTTTTTCCATATAAAGAATGGAGCCCATCAATCTCAGGAAAGACTTCCTTTAAGCCTGTAGCCAGGATCAGCTTGCGTGCTTGAATCCGACCGCCCGATGCATCATGCACCTCAAATCCCGAGTTGAGCTTTGTAATGGAAACGACTTCTGTTTGGAGATGATGAACAGACGGATAGCGGAGCACTTCCTCATAGGCGATGCGGCGAAACTCGGCAGGAGTCACTCCGTCTCTCGTCAGATAACCGTGCGATGCATGGGTGACGGCATTTCGGGGCTGATTGTTGTCGAGCAAGGCGACATTTTTCCGTGCTCTGCCGAGTACCAAAGCGGCATTTAACCCGGCTGCTCCTCCGCCAACAATCGCGCAATCGTAAATCATAATGTTAAACTCCTTTCTAGAGACATTAAGGACATTTTATGTCTGTGATTAATTTGAAAGAAAAGCTTCATCTAAGAAAGATAAAGCAAGATAAGGTACTCATAATCGTAAGAGCGCTCTTAGATAATCGATTTATAGTATCTATAATATCCGTTATTTTATCAATGTCAAGCTGCATGTGACACTTGCTATCTTGTGAAATGAACCTTATCATAGATAAGTAAAGTCTATAATCGAGGTGTCTTATGAAGTTTTCACAGGCAACCGACAATGCGCTCCATGTGATGCTGTATCTCGTAATGGAAGCGCCAGACAAGCCCGTAAGTGTGCAGATATTAGCAGAGAAGCTGAGGGTTTCCCAGACCTATTTGTCCAAAATGCTGACCAAGCTGGTCAAGGCAGGGCTTATCCATTCTGTATCCGGTGCAAATGGCGGATATAGACTCAAGCGCAACTATGAGGAGATTTCCTTTTTGGATGTCATTCATGCGATCGAAGGCACGACCTCTCTATTTGAGTGTAGCTTCAATCATGGGCAAGAGTGCCTGATTCAACAGGTTGTGATGGATGCCGAGCGACAAATGGAGCAGGCTCTAAAGAACAAGACGATTTATGAGCTGGCGAAACAAATGAAAGGCGTTTAAAGAAAAGCAGTGGAGCACCCACTGCTTTTTTATTCCCATCAAAAGTATTTCTTTTTCCAAAAGATCAGGCTTGTAACCAGTGCGGACACAAGCGAGAGCAGCATGATAATGGAAAACGCATGTTTATCATTTTGCAAAGGTAATTCCACGTTCATTCCGTATATACTCGCGATCATGGTAGGCAGAGCGAGTACAATCGTAATGGCAGTCAATATTTTGACAACATGATTGACATTGTTTGAAATCACCGATGCAAAGGCATTCATCATCGAGCTCATGATGGAGCTGTATACCTCCGTCATGGCGATCGCCTGTCTTGTTTCGATCATGACGTCCTCCAATAGCTCCTTGTCTTCCTCATATATTTTCAGGTAGCTGCCATTGAACAGCTTCTCCAGCAAAATGTTATTTTTGGTCAGTGCTGTCGTAAAATAAACCAGACTTTTTTCAATTTCCAATAAGGAAAAAAGCTCTTTGTTTCGGACTGATTTGTGGAGGGCTTCCTCCATTTTTTCCCGTCTCTGGTTAATTTGCTTCAGGTACTGCAAATAGTAAAAGGCCATCCGATAAAGAATCTGAAGGACAAACCTTGTTTTCATAAACGTGTGGAAATGCTTGACGCGGCCAAAGACAAAATCTTCAAGAATGGGAGTATTTGTGAGGCAAATCGTGATGAAGCAATCGTTCTGGATGGCGATTCCGAGTGGGATCGTACGTATTTTATCATCTGAGCTGAGGACCGGGATCTCTACGATGAGCATCGTGCAATCCTCATCTTTTTCTATTCTGGCACGTTCGCCTTCATCAAGAGCATCGCGAAAAAATTCTTGGTCAATCGCAAAAGCATCACAGACGTGCTGGATTTCTGTTTGCGTTGGTTCTGTCAAATGAACCCAGCAGCCTTTTTCAAAATCAGTTCGTGCTACGAGCTCTCCAAACTCGTTGCTGCGATAAATGTTTAGCATCATATTCACCCTGCCTTTACTAAAAAGTAGGGAAAGGTGCGCTAAGCTGCATTATCGGCGGTGGCTACCGCATTCCAAGCAGCGGCGAGCTCCTTTCCTGTTCAAAATCTTATTTACGTGACATGATCGACTACTGAAAGCAGCTCACCTCCCTGGAATCAACAAAAAAGGCTTCCCGTCTGCAGGGAAGCCTGGAAATGCCAATAAAAAAGTGCATAGAAAAAACAACACACTTAAAAAAAGCACTACCTACACGCTTCCCCAAGTTGAGTTTTGGCACATGACAACGTAGAGCAATCAATCATGCTCAGCCACCTTAAGTAAAGCCTTAATCCGGCAATCCCTGTTCTACCCATTGGCGTCTTTCGACATTTCCGGGCAGTGGCCTGTGTTCATCATGGAGCCTCACCTAACGGGAACGGTTCCATATCATTTTGGCAATCGTTGTATCTACCGCAGTATATGGGCCGCAATCCTGGTTTGTCAATACTTTTCAAAAACCCAAACCTTTCCGCTTCTGCCGACATACAGTAGAAAGAAGCCGTAAATGAGGAGGGGCTGGACCTGAGCGGAGACTTTGTTGCTGATTTGCTGGGCAAGCTAAGCAAGAAAACCGGGCGTGAATGGACGCTAAACGATATTATGAAGCTGGCTGAGAAAATGCCCAAGGGCGGAGGAAATATTGACTCCGTACTCAATGAGCTGTCGGATATGGGACTTGATGTGCCTGAGGAAACCAAGGAAAAGGTCAAGGACCATATGAAAAGTGGGAAGTCCCTGACAATGGATGATATCGGAAAATTGATGCCAACAGATGTAAAAGCGAAAACCAGTAAGACGAGGACCAAAAAACCGACTAGAGCTGTTGGAAAAAGCAAGCATCTGTCATTGGCTGAGCGTGTAAAAAAATTATCTGGAAAAGGCAAGAAAAAGCGTTAGTCCACACATAGGGATTGTAAAGTGCAGTCGCGAGTGCCAAACAGGCATGGGCGGCTGCGCTTGTTTTGTACATAGGAAATTCGCCTAAGGAAGGGTCTAATTAACTAAGATGAAAACCTTGATAGAAGCGTACAATTATGTTTTAATAGGAAGGGAATGTTCGTGTTTACTAAAAGTCAGGAGGTTCTATCCGTGAGTGTGAAAAAAGCGTTGATCAGCGTTTCTGACAAGACTGGATTGATTCCGTTTGCCCGTAGACTGGCAGCTGCCGGAGTAGAAATCATTTCAACCGGAGGTACGGCTTCCCTGTTAAAAGCCGAAGGTGTTCCTGTCATTGGCATATCCGAAGTAACTGGATTTCCGGAAATTTTGGACGGACGCGTCAAAACGCTGCATCCGAATATCCACAGCGGGCTCTTGGCTGTACGTGATAATGAAGCTCATCAGAAGCAATTACAAGAGCTGAACATCGAAACCATTGATCTGGTCGTCGTGAATTTGTATCCTTTTAAAGAAACGATTGCAAAACCAGATGTGACATACGAAGATGCTATTGAGAATATTGATATCGGTGGGCCGACTATGCTGCGTTCTGCCGCTAAAAACCATGCTTTTGTCAGTGTTGTTGTAGATGCTGCTGACTATGACAAGGTTGCGGAGGAAATCGAAGGGAGCGGTGATACCACTCTGGATACCCGTCGCAAGCTGGCTGCAAAAGTATTCCGTCACACTGCAGCGTATGATGCTTTGATCTCTCGTTACCTCAGCGAAGAGGTGGGCGAGCTGCTGCCAGAGAGCTACACAGTGACCTATGAAAAGGCTCAAGACCTGCGTTATGGTGAAAATCCGCATCAGCGTGCTGCTTTTTACCGTGAGCCGTTGGCGAGCAGCCTCAGCATCGGTTATTCTGAGCAGCTGCATGGAAAAGAATTATCCTATAATAATATTAACGATGCTGATGCAGCTTTGGCGATTGTACGTGAATTCGATCAGCCTGCTGTAGTTGCGATCAAGCACTCCAACCCATGTGGTGTAGGAATTGGCAGCGATATTCGCCAAGCTTACCAAAAGGCGTACGAAGCAGATCCTGTTTCCATTTTCGGTGGAATCGTAGCAGCCAATCGCTCGATTGACCGCGAAACGGCTCTGGCTATGAAAGAAATTTTCCTGGAAATCATCATCGCTCCTGATTTTACCGAAGGGGCGCTCGCTGTACTCACTGAGAAGAAGAACCTGCGTCTGTTGCGCACTCCGGCACTGAATGAGCCAGACAAAAAAGCGGACAATCGGTTCCGGGTCGCTCCAGTAGCAGGTGGGGCTCTGGTTCAAGATTTTGACTACAAGCAATTGGAAGAGAGCGAAATTCAAGTGGTCACAGACCGCAAGCCAACAGAAGAAGAGCTGGCTCAGCTTACATTTGCCTGGAAAGTAGTCAAGCACGTCAAGTCCAATGCCATTTTGCTGGCAAAGGACAACATGACGATTGGTGTTGGCGCGGGGCAGATGAACCGAGTGGGTGCAGCCAAGATCGCCATTGAGCAGGCTGGGGCGGGGGTGGTTGGCTCTGTACTGGCTTCCGATGCCTTTTTCCCGATGGGCGATACAGTAGAAGCGGCTGCACAAGCAGGTATCACAGCGATTATTCAACCTGGCGGCTCTATCCGCGACCAAGAGTCTATCGATGCGTGCAATCGTGCTGGAATTGCCATGATCTTTACTGGTACTCGTCATTTTAAACACTAATCCCTCTCCCACAGGAGGAGCATACACGATGAATATATTAGTCATTGGCGGCGGCGGTCGTGAGCATACGATTGCCTGGAAGCTGTTGCAAAGCCCGAAGGTAAAAAAGGTATACTGTGCGCCTGGAAATGGCGGTATCGCTGGTGTGGCACAAAATGTACCGATTGGCGTCAACGATTTTGCTGCACTTGCTCAGTTTGCCAAGGATGAAGGGATTGACCTGACTGTGGTCGGTCCCGAAGATCCTTTGCTTGGCGGGATCGTGGACTTCTTTGAGGAGCGCAATCTGCCAATCTATGGACCGAACGGAAAAGCGGCGTTGATTGAAGGAAGCAAATCCTTTGCGAAAAGCTTGATGAAACGCTACAATATCCCGACCTCAGAGTACGAATCGTTCCTTGATTATGAATCTGCGATTGCGTATGTTCGTGAAAAAGGAGCACCGATTGTCGTCAAAGCTGACGGACTCGCTGCGGGCAAAGGCGTTGTAGTAGCAGAGACGCTTCAGGAAGCAGAGGAAGCACTTCGTCAAATCATGCAGGATCATGTATTTGGTGAAGCGGGAGCACGTGTCGTCATCGAAGAGTGCATGCGCGGTGAAGAGCTGTCACTGCTCGCTTTTGTCGATGGGGAAACGGTGAAGCCGATGATTACTTCCCAAGACCATAAACGAATTTTTAACGATGATCTCGGACCGAATACGGGTGGCATGGGAACCTATGCACCTGTTCCGCACATGTCTGACGCACTGGTTGATGAGGTCGTGGAAACGATCGTGAAGCCAATGGCGAAAGGGATGGCAACTGATGGGATTCCGTTCAAAGGCATTCTGTATACAGGTCTCATGATCACGGAGCAAGGTCCAAAGGTAGTGGAGTTTAACGCACGCTTTGGCGATCCGGAAACACAAGTCATCCTGCCGCTGCTGGAAACCGATTTGGTGGATATTTTCGTTGCGACGATCAAAGGTGAGCTGGATGCAGTGGATGTTACCTGGAAAAAAGGCAGCGCTGTTTGTGTCGTGATGGCAGCTCCCGGCTATCCAGGTGAGTATCCAAAAGGTCAAGTCATTCAAGGCTTGGATAACGTACGAAATGGCGTTACCGTGTTTCATGCGGGGACAAAAGAGTCAGATGAAGGAATCGTCACCAGTGGTGGACGCGTGCTGGGCGTTGTGGCTACAGGTGAGAACCTGTCAAAAGCACGTGAAGCGGCTTATGCTGCTGTAGAGGGAATCTCCTTTGAGGGTGCTCAGTACCGCACAGATATCGCGGCAAAAGCGATGAAGCATCAACAATAAGGAAGCTTTTCTTACGTTAATGAAAATACCCAGGCAGCGAAATAGCTGACCTGGGTATTTTTGAATCCTATAGACTGGCGTTTTCCGTAGCTACAGCAGCTTTTTTCTCTTTAGCTCCTACCAGCTGCGACAGGAAGTAAATGACGAGGAACAAGAGCATGCTGAGAGCTGACCAACGGTACATTACCGAGTAGTTTGAATGAGTAGCAAGGACGCCGAGAAGCATGGAGCCTACAGCGATCCCTAAATCGATCGAGTTGAAAAACACGCCATTAGCCATACCACGCTGCTCTGGAGCCACCTGCTTAACCATCCAGGCCTGGATCGACGGCTGGATCGTGCCGTATCCCAAGCCATAGAAGAAGGCAGAAACGAGCAAAATAGACTGCGTATGAGCAAGTGACAGGATAAGCAGGCTGATACCAACGAAAATCGCGCCAGGTGGCAAGACAGCCATGTGACCTTTGCGATCAAACAGCTTTCCGGAAAACGGTCGAATCAAGACCATCGCGATGGCATTGCACAAGAAGAAGGCACCGACGTTTGCTAGATGAGCTTCTTTTCCATACAGAGCCAAAAAGCTGAGTACACCGCCATAGGTAATCGACAGACAAAAATTCAACGTGG
The DNA here is from genome assembly GCF_046535075.1 of Brevibacillus sp. SIMBA_040. Classification (NCBI taxonomy): domain Bacteria; kingdom Bacillati; phylum Bacillota; class Bacilli; order Caryophanales; family Paenibacillaceae; genus Brevibacillus; species Brevibacillus sp. SIMBA_040. The sequence goes on along the minus strand of NZ_JAWRXI010000020.1, from coordinate 75,998 downwards.
CAGGCAAGAGCAGCTTCCGATCAAAGAAACGTCCGAGACCCTTTGGTGCAGGTGAAGCTGTTTTTTGCGGAGGCGCTGTTGGCCTGCTGTATGCACGTATGAGCTGCATCAACGGAAAAATAAGTGCGATCAAAAGAACGACAGTAAAGAGCATGTAACCGAATCCGAACGTATTTAAAATCGTAAGGCCGATCATAGGACCGAGCGCCATAGCCAGACTGGTGGACAAGCCGAAATAGCCCATCCCTTCGCCAATTCGTTTGTTCGGAATCACGTTAGAAACAATAGTGGGGAAGGTAGTGCTTCCCATTCCAAAGCCGACCCCAACAAGCATGCGCATCAATAAGAAAAAGGCGATACCGCCCGCCAAATAATACCCCGCAGTTGCAAGTGAGACAAAGCATAAAGCAATGATGGCAAGCATTTTGCTGCTTCTCGTTTTCAGTGCTTCCCCTGTAAAAATCCTGGCAACGACAGCGGCAATACAAAACAGGCTGATAACGAGGCTGACGACAAAATCATCTGCTTGAAACGCCTCTTTGACGTATGCCGGAAAGGTCGGGGTCTGCATCTGAATCGTACTGAACAAGATCAAATTGCAAACAGTTAAAAGGACGAAATCCTTCGTCCATAGTTTCTCTCTAGCCTCTCCCAATGATGTCACTCCTACTCTTTTGTATGACTGTTTATGTTTGTGTTGATTCGCAAAAGAATGTCCTTTAAGAATTCCAACTGTTCAGACGGTATGTCCCCCAATATTTCGGAGACAGCAACCGCTTCAACCGGGATTGCTTTTTCTACCCATTCCCGTCCTGCTGGAGTCAAAGTAATGAGAAATGCTCGCCGGTCTTGCGGACACGACTTTTTTTCAATCCAACCCTTTTTGGCTAAGTTGTCCAGCAAGCGTGTCATCGTTGGCTGATCTTTGGCTGAGCGTAGAGCGAGTTCTTTTTGATTGATGCCATCTTGCTCGCGAAGCCTGAACAACACAGCGAATTGCTCGGTTGTCAGATCGAAGTCACGCAGGTACGTGGAAACATGGTGGATCATTCGCCGATAGGTATTGCCGATCAGAAAGCCAATCGGTTCATCTTTCCATTGGTCAATCAAGGTGTGACCCTTCTTTCATCTAAAAATACTTGCTTTGACAATTATAAGTGAAACAACTAAACGTGTAAATGAAAAAGAAAAATACCGCTTTACTGGCGGTATCTCCCTTTCTTTCTGGTGAGATTGTAGGCGTAGTAGCCCATCACGGCAATGACGCCAATGATGGCAGCGATGACAAAAAAATTGTGGGACAACCATTCGTATAAGGGAGGTCCGACTGTAAGCATGGGTGTAGCCTCCTTAAGAATAAGTAGGATACGTGTTGGATTTTTGCTCGTTCTTTTCTTGGGAGCGATAGGAAATGAATTCGCGTGCGGCTGTCTCTAGTTGCTCGTCTTCAGCAGTCAGCTGCGGCTTAAGGGAAAAGTCGTTGCCGCTTACAGTGGTTGCACTAGTTGTGTTAGTGGTACTGGATTGGGCAGTTGCCGACTGATTCCTTTTGTCTTGGCTCTGCGCTTTATCAGAACTGCCCGTCATGCTCATGGATCGGGTTACCTGATTCATAACAGCTTGAATACCTTTTTGCTTTGCCTTGTCCATTATGTTTTGCATGCCATTCGCTTTGATCGTATTTACACCCATCGCTGAGTACATGGGGCATACTCGTGTAACACCCTCTGCTACTTTCATGGCAGAAAGAGATAGCAATAGCCAAGGCGTGTTATACGGACGACGACTCATTTTGCCGACTCCATATGCCAAGCCAAGCAGGCCGCCAGTAATCCGGATCATCGCATCAGTGGTTCCCACGTTTTTGTGCATACTCATAGCCTCCAGTAGTTTCTTCTTGTGGCTAGTCTGTGGCTATTGTGATGATTGCACCCGTGGAAATTGTTGCTAGCGAGTGCAGGAAAAAGCAGGGGAAGTACCAATGAGCGACGAAGCAGTAAGTACATAATGAATGAGCATTCAGTTGGTCGGACGACGAAATTGATACAGTGAGGAGAGATAAAAACTATGCGCGTAAGACCATTATCGAGCGAAGACCATGTGAATCTGATGAGGGTAAGCAGACGACTAGCACCAGCGAGCCTATGGATTCAAGGTGCAAATGTGTTCAATGTATATACGAAGGAATGGATGCAGGTACATGTTGCCTTGTCAGGAGAACGAATTGCTTATGTAGGTGAAAAAGAACCACTTGTGGATGAGCACACCGAGATCATCGACGCAAGCGAAAAGTATCTGGTTCCGGGCTATATAGAGCCTCATGCCCATCCATTTCAATGGTATAACCCGTATACCTTGGCTGACTTTGCGCTCAAGCACGGAACGACTACACTCGTGTCTGATTCGTTGATGCTGATGAATCTGCCGTTTGAGCAAGTAAAGGAAATTATGGAGTCGTTAGCTGATCACCCAGTCAAACAGTTTTTTTGGGCTCGGCTCGATCCACAGACGGGCAAGGAACATCCGCAATTCACCAAGGAAGGCTTGGCACGTATGCTGGAGCATCCGCTTGTCGTACAGGGAGGAGAGCTTACCAGCTGGTCTGGCTTGCTGTCCGAGGATGAAAAGGTACTGTTCGGCTTAAAGCATGCGCTAGATCTGGGAAAACGCATGGAGGGTCATCATCCAGGTGCTTCGGTTGAAACACTGAATATAGCGTCGGCTGCAGGCATTACAGCGTGCCATGAGGGAATTACCGCAGAGGATTTGCTATCTCGACTCAGGCTGGGTATGTACGCTACGCTACGTCACTCCTCGATTCGTCCGGACTTGCCTGATCTGGTCAAAGGGTGGCTGGAGCTTGGGCAGCCCTGGTCAGGACGAATGATGCTGACCTCGGATGGCAGTACACCTCCGATGCATCGCAATGGTCTTATGGATGGGACGATTCGAGTCGCGATTGAGGCGGGAATGCCTCCAGAGGAAGCGTATGTGATGGCGTCGCTAAATCCGGCTGTTTATTACGGTATGGATGGGGAAATGGGGGGAATTGCTCCTGGACGGCTGGCAGATTTGCTAGTTTTAGCAGATAAATACGAGCCTACCCCTGAGCTTGTTATCGCAAACGGAAAGTGTGCAGCCAAGAATGATACGCTACTCATTCCGACGATTCAGGCGCGCTGGGAAAAGATTCCGTTTCCGCCTGTGGATGATTTTGAGAAGCAAGCGTCAGCCGACTGGTTCCACTTGCGTCCCGAAGCGGGCCAAACACCTGTCCTGCACATGCTGAACGCAGTCATTACCAGACTGGAAATGGCAGAGCTGCCGATTGATGAGAACGGTAATGTCTCAATCGAGCACGATCCACAAATGGCGTATATCGCAAGTATCGACCCGGCGGGAGGTAGACGTACGCAGGCGGTATTGCACGGCTATGGCTCCGACCTGGAAGGCTTGGCGAGCTCTTATACGGCTTCGGAGGACTGGATTGTCATCGGCCGCAATCCCGAAGCGATGAAGCGGGCGCTTGATCGGATGAGAGAGATTGGCGGAGGCGTAGTACTGATCGATGGAGGAGAAATCGTATGTGAATGTCCGTTGCCTTTGGCCGGGAGATTTTCAGACGCTCCTATGGAGGAAGTCATCGAGATGGCAGAGGAGTTGACCCAGAAGCTTCGACAAAAAGGGCATGCTCACCTCGATCCGCTATACTCTATCTTGTTCTTTACGGCTACCCATTTACCGTATGCGCGGCTCACTTCAGAAGGAATTATTGATGTGAAAAGTGGTAAATTATTGGTTCCTTCCCTTCCGTTAGTATAAAAGTTTCATTTCAATAGAAGCGTTTATAAGTAAGGCAATCATTATTTTCATGTGCATGTTGGATATGTATATGAAGATAATATTTTTTTCTCTTGTAAATTTTCCGATTTATTTTACAATAATGATTAAACAAAGATAAAGGGGGATTCCATTCCGCATGACAAAAAGCTCTTACGCAATCATTCAATCTGCGGTATTGGTAGAAAGGGTTGCAAGCAGAAGAACGCTAGAACCGTAACCGTACTAACTAGATAACAGCAAGACCCCTGATCAAAAGTAATTCCGGAGGTCTACATCCAGAAGGCAGAATTCACGTGGAAAAGGATAAAAGTCCTATTTATGTGTGGCAACGGCTTAGGTTCTTCTGATATGATAATATTATCCAATTATTCAATATATTGTTTTCGTGTCTCCTATGTGTATGACACAACTTTACAAGCTGGATGATTGGGGCAGAAGAGTACAACTTAACCGCGAACAAGCCTCTGGAAGACTATTTCCGAAAATGTGTGAACAAAGCAAACATCAACCTCAAAAACATGTACAAACCACCAAAGCACTATTCTTGAAAAACATGATAACCGGTAAGACCAAGTAGAAGCACCTGACATCATAGCACGATTGATCATGCCTCACATACCATAGGGGCGGCACATAGGTGTACGTCCCTTTTCTACGTATAAGAATTTATCAGCAATGCTAATGAATTCTGGAGCGCATGAAAGCTTTTTCGCGAAATTGCGGTCGCATTTTCTATGCAGAGGCCTCACTTCTTACGTAAGTGACCCATGTCCGGTCGTTGTATTAAATGCAGAAAATTTAAACAAGCATTGGAAAGAAATGAGGGATGGGATAAGCATGATGCTAAACATTTTGCCTCAGGTGTTAGTTGACGGATTGATTCTTGGATTCATGTACGCTGTCGTGGCACTAGGCTATACCATGGTTTACGGAATTTTGGAATTTATTAACTTCGCTCATGGAGAAATTTTTATGGTGGGTGCTTTTGTGGGAACTGAGGTTTTATTGATCTCTGACGCCTTGGGAGCACTGGATGGCATGAATCCATTTGTCGCACTTTTCATAACGCTTATTATTTCGATGGTAATTACCGGAGCACTTGGGGTCGGAATTGAGCGGGTGGCGTATCGACCATTGCGGGGCGCACCTCGTCTGGTACCATTGATTTCCGCTATCGGTGTTTCCTTCTTGCTGCAAGATTTGGTCCGTTTTACAGAAGCGCTTGCTCGTAACGAGTTTTATTTGAACACACCGGCACTTTTCACAGGGAACATCCCACTGGGAAGCTGGGCGTCGATCCCAACAAAGGGCTTGGTTGTTATCGTTCTTGCGATTATCATGATGATCGCTCTTACCTTGTTCGTGGGCAAAACCAAGTGGGGAATTGCGATGCGCGCCGTTGCCCAGGATCAAAGCACAGCTTCGCTCATGACAATCAATGTAGACAAAGTCATCATGCTTACTTTTTTGATCGGTTCCAGTCTGGGTGGAGCAACAGGCGTATTGTTCTCGCAGAACTACGGTACGATTGACCCGTATATCGGTTTTATTCTCGGTCTGAAAGCATTTACTGCTGCCGTATTAGGTGGGATCGGTAATCTGCGAGGCGCTATGGTAGGTGGTATTCTGCTCGGAATGCTGGAATCGCTCTCCGGTGCGTTCATGGGACCGCTGACCAACGGAGCGTTTGGTGCCGAGTACAAAGACGTGTTTGCATTCAGTATTCTAATCCTCGTGCTTCTCTTCAAGCCGGAAGGGCTGTTTGGCGAAGCTGTGAAAGAGAAAGTGTAGGTGAATCCAATGGCAAACATGGCATGGAAATCGTTCAAAGGCATTCCACTCGTCGTCACGTTGGTTTGGATCGCTGCTTTTGCTGCAGCGCTGCATTTTATGGACAAATCCGTTACCGCATTTCTCGGTATTCTCTCGTCCATCGTTCTGATCTATTACACCAATGCCTCCAAAACGATAAAAATGATTGTAGGGGCAGCGGTGCTACTCATTATTATTCCGCTGGTAGCCGGGGAAAATCGCTACTACATGGAGGTAGCTTCACAAGTAGGGATTTACGTAGCCATGGCGCTTGGCCTGAATATCGTAGTTGGCTTTGCTGGTCTTCTGGACCTCGGATACGTGGCGTTCTTCGCTGCTGGTGCGTATGCTTATGCGATTTTCTCTACTTCTCAAGCGAACGAGTTCATCGCAGGGAATCTGTTTCCGCTCTCGGGTGACTGGTTCTGGCCGTTCCTGATTGTAGGTCTGATCGTGGCAGCAGTATTTGGGGTATTGCTGGGCTTGCCTGTTTTACGGGTAAAAGGGGACTATCTCGCCATCGTTACGCTTGGCTTCGGTGAGATTATCCGAATTATTTTTAACAACCTGGACAAACCGATCAATATTACAAACGGTCCACAAGGGATTACCCCGATTCCGTCTCCTGAAATTTTTGGGATCAAGATGGGGACGCCGTTTTACTTCTATTTCATCGTTCTGTTCGTAATCGCGTTTATCGTAGTGGCAAACATCCGCTTTGAGCACTCCCGTATGGGCAGAGCCTGGATCGCGGTTCGCGAGGATGAGCTGGCTGCTCAATCGATGGGAATCTCCCTTTTGAATACAAAACTGGCTGCCTTTGCTACGGGCGCATCGTTTGCAGGTGTGGTCGGAGTTATCTTTGCTGCCAAGCAAACCTTTATTGACCCTACTTCATTTACCCTGATGGAATCGATCGGAATTTTGGTCATGGTTATTTTGGGGGGCAGCGGAAGTATTCCCGGTGTTGTTCTCGGTGCCGCCTTTGTTACGATTTTGCAAGTGCAGCTGCTCAAGGAGTTCTCCAACTTCCTGCACAGCTTGCAGCAATCGGGCATCATCAATTTGCCCAACCAGTTAGACCCGTCCAAGTTCCAGCGACTCATCTTCGGGATCATGCTGATTCTTGTGGCGTTGTATCGTCCGAATGGATTGATACCAGCCAAGCGAAAGAAAAATGATCTTGATTCGATTAAGAACAGTCCGTTTACCAAAGAGAAGCTCGGCATTTTGGGCAAGCTCACGGGGGCGTCTTCTGGCAAACAGTCGTAACGGACAGGGAGGGGTATAGCATGGCATTGTTGGAAGCGAAAAATTTAACGAAACGATTTGGTGGACTGGTAGCGAATCAAGACGTTTCGATTGCCATTGAAAAAGGAAGCATTACTGCTGTTATCGGTCCGAACGGGGCTGGGAAGACAACGTTTTTTAATATGATTACCGGATTCTATGAGCCAGATGAGGGCGAGATTCTGCTGAACGGCAAGAGCATCAAAAAGCTGCGCCCGGATCAGATCGCCAGTCGAGGCATTACCCGTACGTTTCAAAATATTCGCCTGTTCAAGCAAATGACGGCTTTGGAAAATGTAATGGTAGGTGTTCACAGCCGTTTGTCTGCGGGACTCGTAGGCATCCTGTTCAATACAAAGCGAGTCCGTCATGAAGAAGAAAAGGCTCGTGTCGAAGCCTATCAGCTCCTAGAGTACGTAGGGATCGAACATATCGCCAATGAAGCGGCAGGGAGCCTGCCGTACGGATTGCAGCGGCGGCTGGAAATTGCCCGGGCGATGGCGACTAATCCACAGATCATTTTGCTGGATGAGCCTGCAGCGGGGATGAACCCACGTGAGACGGTCGAGATGACAGACTTTATCCGCCGCCTGAAAAGAGAGCTGGACCTGACAATTATTTTGATCGAGCATGATATGAAGCTGGTCATGGGCCTCAGCGAGTACATCCACGTATTGGACTATGGACGCAAGATTGCTGAGGGCACACCGGAGCAAATTCGCAACAACCCGAACGTAATTGAGGCGTATCTCGGAAAAAGCGCGTCGGAAGTGTCGTAGGAGGAGGAAGAAATATGGCATTGTTGGAACTGCAAGAGGTTCATACCTATTACGGCGGCATCCACGCATTGAAGGGTTTAAGCATTACGGTGAATCAGGGTGAAGTGGTAACACTGATTGGCTCCAACGGTGCAGGGAAGTCAACCACGCTTAAAACCATCTGTGGACAGACACGTGCCAAGCAAGGGAAGGTCCTATTTAATGGGAAGGACATTACGCAGATGCGTACCCATGATATTGCTAAAGCTGGCATCGCACATGTGCCGGAGGGACGAAGAATTTTTCCAAAGCTGACGGTGCGGGAAAACCTGGAGATGGGAGCCTTCGGAGTTTCGGATAAAAAAGTGATTGAAGAAGGAATAGAACGCGCTTTTGCATATTTTCCTCGTCTAAAGGAACGGATTGAACAAAAGGGCGGTACGATGTCGGGTGGAGAGCAGCAAATGCTTGCGATCGCGCGTGGACTTATGATGAAGCCGCAAATTTTGATGCTCGATGAGCCGTCGATGGGTCTGGCACCGATTTTGGTGGAGCAAATATTTGACATCGTCACCGAGCTGAACAAAGAAGGGATGACGATTCTGCTGGTCGAGCAGAACGCAAACCAAGCGCTTTCCGTTGCTCACCGCGGTTATGTCATTCAAACCGGGGAAATTATTATGAAAGACGATGCACACACGTTGCTGGCGAATCCCCAGGTACGTGAAGCCTATCTCGCATAAGTAATGCATGGCCGATGGAGTGAAAGCTCTATCGGTTTTTCTTTTCTATTGCGAGTCTTCTGCTATGATATAGAGTAGAGAATATTTGCACTTCATTACATCGGCGGATCTTTCTATCACGAACAGGTCAGATGGCACAGGAGGTCCGATATGTTAGATATCAGCCCACGATTTGAAGAGAGTAACGAAGCTCTTTATTTGCAGCTATATCGTTATTTTTGCAACGAGATTAGAAGCAGACGGTTTGTTTCAGGAACGAGGCTGCCATCTGTACGAGCCTTGAGCAGTTTTTTGCATGTGAGTAAAACGACGGTAGAAACGGCATATCATCAGCTTTTGGCAGAAGGCTATATCGAGAGCAGAGAGCGAAGCGGCTTTTATGTGGTGGATATGGACTGGGATGGACCGATGCTGAAGAGAAATCATACAGAGTCATCCGCGCCAGATCTAGAGCTATCATTGGAAGGATCAAACGCTGACTACAGTGCAACACCTATCCAGTATGATTTTCACCAAGCGCGGGTCGATTCAGATCATTTTCCATATGAATTGTGGCGCAAATACAGCAATCAGTGCATGCAGCGAGAAAACAAGAGTGTCCTCTACTATGGTCACTACCAAGGAGAGCCGGAGCTGCGAGAGGAGATTGCCCGTTATTTGAGCCGGGCTCGCGGTGTTCAGGTGACAGCAGAGCAAATTGTGATCGGATCAGGGACGCAGGTGTTGATTTGTATGCTTGGCTTTTTGTTCGGCACACGAGAGCGAGTCGTTGCGATCGAGGAGCCCTGTTATCACGGAGTTCGTACTGTTTTTTCGCAGCTTGGCTTTGAGATCTGTCCGATTAAGCTCGAGGAGGACGGGATTAGTGTAGCGGCGCTAACGGAAAGTGGTGCGCGGATGGTCTACGTGACGCCCTCTCATCAGGACCCATCAGGAATCGTGATGCCCTACGCAAAACGGGTAAAGCTGCTGAAGTGGGCGAATCGGACGCAGAGCTATATCATGGAGGACGATTACGATGGAGAGTTCCGCTACAACGGAAAACCGATTCCTTCTCTGCAAGGCTTGGATACGGAAGGGCGTGTGATTTATTTGGGGACTTTTTCCAAATCGTTGCTGCCCTCTATCCGGATGAGCTACATGGTGCTGCCTTTTGCCCTGCTGCCCAACTATCATGAAAGCCTGGCATCATTTGATCAAACGGCATCACGCATTCATCAGGAGACGCTGGCGCTATTTATAAAAAATGGAGATTGGGAGCGGCACATTCGTAAAATGCGGACACTTTATCGGAAAAAGCATGATGCCCTGCTGCAGCTCCTGCAGGAAGAAATGGGACCATGCATTCGGATCAAGGGACAAGATGCAGGTCTGTCAGTAACCGTTGAGGTAAACAGTGCCTGTACCTCCGATGAGCTGGGGAAAATTGCTGCTTCTGTAGGCGTTCGTGTATATCCAACGGCACACAAGTGGGTGGATCCGACGAAAAAAGAGCTGCCTACCTTTCAATTTGGATTCGGCGGGCAGACAATTGACGCGATGAATACGGGGATACGGTTGCTTCGAGAGGTATGGGAGCCATACATGCGAGCAAATATGGCCAAAAGTCAAAAACATATGCTAGTGTAGGGATTTTTCGGGAGAAGAGAAGGGAGAGCATCAAGGGTGTCACAGTCGTTGTTTATGAATGGAGCAAGACAAATTCTTCCGGTAGCAGCTGCCGGGATTGTCGATGGATTGGTTTTCGGGATTTTGGCCAGACAAGCAGGCTTGGGTGTGACAGAGGCGATGTTGTTCTCCCTGTTAGTAAATGCGGGCTCGTCCCAATTTGCAGCCGTCGGGCTCATTTCCCAGGGGATTGTCGGTTGGCCGATTTTAGTTTCTACGCTTTTGCTCAATGCCAGACATTTATTGTACGGGCTGGGATTGGGACCGAAATTTAGTGGAACGGCACCCTGGAAGCTGTCGCTGATGGCGGGTACGTTAAATGATGAAACATATGCGCTAAAAGCAACTTATCTGGCATCGGGGGAAAAACCGAGTCTTTCGTTTTTTGCAGGAGCAAGCGTTGTCGATTATGTCATCTGGAATGGGAGTACGTTCATCGGTGCCTGGTTCGGGACTGTTTTTACGCAGACAGAAGCGTACGGTCTTGATTTTGCTTTTATCGCTACGTTTCTCGGGTTTCTTGCCGTCAATCTGATCTCATCTTTTCACATAAAGGTTGCCCTCGGTGCTACAGCCGTGGCTTGTATCGGGTATGCCCTGGGCGGAGCAACAGTTGCGGTCATCGCAGGAACCTTGATGGCAGTGGGGATAGGAGCGGTGAGCGGTGAACGATAAAATTCTGTTGTATATCGGATTGATGGCAATCATAACCTATTTGACGAGATTTCCGATGCTAGTAATCAGTTCCCGCTTGGAGATTCCTGCTTGGCTGAAAAGAGGGCTGGCTATGGTGCCAGTCGGAGTATTCAGCTCGATGACGATACCGCCGATTTTGTTTCATGCACCAAACGGATCGTGGAGTCCGGAGTATATGGTAGCCGGAACAGCCGCACTCGCTGTTGGACTTTGGAAGAAGCAAATCGTCTGGGCGTTGCTCGCAGGTGTCGTGGTGATTGCGCTCTGGCGTCAGTTGGCAGCATTTTTTTGACAGGGAGGTTACGTAGATGGATGGAACCGTTCAGCAGGTAGAGGGTGGCAGTGTTGTGCGCTTTGAACGGCATTTGCCTTATACCGTCGATGATGTTTGGGCTTCGCTCACAGAGCCGAAAAAGCTCGTGGAATGGCTGGCGGCAGCAGAAATAGAGCTAACCGAGGGAGGGTGCATTCAGCTTACGTTTACCAATACGGGTGATGTGATGAATGGCAAAGTGATGCAGGTACAAGCTCGCAGCATCTTGGCGTACACGTGGAACAGTGAGGATGCGAATGAATCGGTTGTGCGCTGGGAATTGACGCCTGAAGCAGATGGCTGTCTACTCGTGCTGAATCATATTATCCGTGTGCCAGAGCGGCTTTCTTATATGCTGGCAGGCTGGCATGTGCATCTCGATCTTCTGGAGGAAACCTTGGCTGGTGAGGTAAAGGGCTGGCCATGGTCTCACTGGGAGTCCATGCGAGAAAAATATGCAAAGCAGCTAGGCGAGTAAAAGAAAAAGAAGAACCTCCACTGCATGAAGTGCCCCCTGTCAAGTAGACAGCAAAAAAACAAAAACTTGGACACCAATCAAAAAATCGGTTGGTGTCTTGTTTATGCTGCTGTTGTCTTGAGATGTTCTCTATATTCGATTGGGGTCATACACTTTAATCTTTTTTGATAACGGTGATGATTATAGTAATTGATGTATTCTGAAACGGCCCGTTCTAATTCTTCGTATGTAGTAAATTTATTGAGATAATACATCTCGGACTTTAACATTCCCCAAAAAGACTCCATTGGGCCATTGTCGATGCATCTAGCGACCCTCGACATGCTCTGAATCATTCCGGCATCATCCAGTTTCTTTTTGAATGATTTATTCGTGTATTGAAACCCTCTATCACTATGAAAGATCGGTTTGACATCTGGATATGCCAAGTGAGCAATATCAAAAGTTTTAAACACCAGTGCATTGTTGTTGGAGTACCCCATAACAAAAGAAACGATGCTCTTATCGGACAAGTCTAGAATTGCACTCAAATAAGCCTTCCCTTGAAGGCCATATTTCATCTCTGTTACGTCTGTAAGCCACTTTTCACCGAATCCATCGGATTCGAATTCCCTGTTTAACACATTTTCCGCAGTAATCTCCGGTGTGGTAGGAATATAACTTTTCTTTTTCTTGCGACATACAGATTTTAGTCCAAGGATGCCCATCAGTCTGTAAATGCGTTTGTGGTTGAGTGCAAGATTAAATTCCCGATTCAGTTTGATCGTCATTTGTCGATAGCCGAGGATTCCGTTTCTTTCTTCGTAAGCGTCTTTAATTAATGAGATTATTCCTATGTTGAATATTTCGTTCGTATTTGCTTTCCGATTAAGCCATTTGTAATAAGCAGAACGCTGAACACGGCCGATTTCACAAAGTTGACTGATGGAATATGATTTACTTTCATGAAGATCTTGAATGGTCAAATAAGCCGCTTCGAAGCGTACTTCACTTAGAACGGCCCCCTTTCGAGTTCCTCCAGCTTTTTTAAGAAATCAATCTCCATTTGCTTTCTTCGATTCTCAGCTTGAAGTAGTGAGTTCTGTGCCCTTAGCCTCTCGATTTCGGTCATTTCTTCTTCCAATTTTCGTTTCCCACGTCTGTCCTGAAGTGCATCTATACCTGACTTTAAGTATTTATTTGTCCAAGAATAAACTTGTTGATAGGATACCTGAAATTGCTGTGCGGCCTGAGTATAATCTTGTTGATTTTCTATACAAAACCTTACAATTTCAATTCTTTCTTCGAAAGTAGTCTTTCTTCCATTTGTCATGATAGGCGCTCCTCCTGTGCCGGAAGCTTTTAGCTCTTCATGACTATTATACTTTAGTATCCAGTTACGTAGCTGCTTGGTTGATTTAATGCCGTACCGTTTGCAAAGTTCCATGTAAGAGCCACCGCCTGCTAGATAATCTTGAACAGCGGTTATCTTTAGCTCTTGGGAATAGGCTGCGTTCTTCGAAGTATTGAGCAGTCCAATTGGACCTAGCGATTGATAAGTTTGGAGCCATTGCCTAATAGACGAATTCTTAATACCGAGTGTTTTTGCTAAGCGATTCAGCGTATATTCCCCGCGAAGGATTTGTTCAATAGCCGTAATTTTTACCGGCCCGGATATCTTTGCTCTGTGAGACATAAAAATGCTCCTCCTTACAGGTAGACAGTTTTATTGTTTCAACTGTCTACCCGAAGGGGAGCATATCAGCATCGTCAGAAAAACGATGTGCTGGAGGTTTTTTCATGTCCGCTGATTACGATAAGCGATATCCCAGCTGGATGGACATTTCTCTGACCGTATCGAGTGTTTCTTGTAAAATTTCTTCTTTTTTCGGAAGTACGCGATCAGTCGGCCCGATGACACTGACAGATGCTGTCACCTGCCCGGTGGAATCAAAGATCGGAGCGGCGATTCCTGTTACTCCATTATTGCGTCGATTGGAGCTGATTTCGTAGCCGCGTTCTTTGATCGCCAGAAGGTCCTTTTTGATATCCTCAGTCGAGGTATAGGAATGAGGCGTATAGTTTTTGAGCGGTTCTTCCAAAATTTCGTCTTGAAATGATTCAGGCTGATAGGCGAGCAGTACCCGAGCAGCTGTAGTAGAGTAGAGCGGGAAACGCCGGAAGGACTCGACTGTGAATCGAATCGGGTGTAGTGAGTCTTCTTTTGCTACATAGATTGCGTCCTTGGAGTCTTGCACGCACAATACAGCCAGCTCATTTGTACGGGATACAAGCCTACTTAAAAATGGTTTGGAAAAATCGACGATATCATGGTTTGTCAGTACTTTGGTACCCAATTCAAGCAACGTATAGCCTAGCGTATACTGCTTGTTTTTTTCATTTTGCCGGATGAAGCCCTCCGATTCCAGTGTGGAAAGCAGCTTGTGCACAGCACCTTTGGACAACTGCAGCTTTTTGCTGAGCTCCGTTACCCCTAGCTCCTTTGGAGAATCGAGGAAGATTTTTAACAGCCGACAACTATTTCGAACAGAAGACAATACTTGATCCATGAAAAACGTCTCCTTTTGCGTGCATATGTCCTAATAAAACTAGTCTCGATAGTGGTGCCTTTATCATAAGCTTGTTCTTTAAATTGAGGCAATGATTCTTTTAATATGACTACCTTGAATAGTCAGTTTCTTTATGGTAGTATATCACTATCGTTCTCGAATAGCAAACAGCGTTCTCTATTCGTGAACAACTTAGACAAATCGGGGGTCGATTTACGTGAAGAAAAAGGCATTGTCCGTACTGTCCATTTTCGCTTTAACTGGTTCTCTGCTTGCAGGCTGTGGCTCATCTACAACACAAACACCTGCTCCAGCTCCAGCGCCTGCTGCGGGAAGCACAAATGAAAGCAGCGGAGCACAGGTACAGCTCGAAGACACACTCGTCGTTGCAGGAAACGGTGCGACTGTTGAAAAGCTGATGAAGGACGAGGTTTTCAAAAAGTTTAATGAAAAGTACCCGAACGTAAAGCTTACATATGTTTCCGGGGTTTCGACTGAAATCGTGGCAAAAGTAAAAGCGCAAAAAAACTCTCCACAAATCGACCTGACCATCGTAGAGGGTGGCGAGCAAGAGAAGGGACGTCAAGAGGGCTTGTGGGAAACGGTTTCCGCAGCGGATATCCCGAATATGAAAAACGTACCTGAGGATTTGCGTGTGACGGAGGATAGTGGAGTCGTTGTTAACTTTACGCCGATGGGCATCTCCTACAACAGTGAGCTGGTAAAAGAAAAGGGCTTGCCTGTTCCCCAGTCCTGGAACGATCTGACCAAGCCTGAGGTAAAGGGCAACATCACCATGACAGACGTGGCGAGCAACTTCGGCCGTTCGACCATGATCATGCTTGCGTACTCTAACGGTGGTTCAGAGCGAGTGATTGAACCAGGCTTCGAGAAAATGGCAACGATTGCAGGATACATGCCTACCTTTGCAAAAAGTGCAGCACAGCTTCAACAAAACCTGCAAAGCAAAACAGCTGCCTACACGACTTGGACAATGGCACGCAGCTTGACGCAAAAAGAAGCGGGGCTGCCGCTTGAGTTCGTATTCCCGACCGAGGGCGGAAATATCGTACCGAACGTAGCTACGCTGGTGAAAGATGCCAAGCATCCACATGCTGCAAAAGCGTTCGTCGACTTCCTTTTGACAGATGAAGTACAAACGATGTATGCAACCAAGCTGTACTACAACCCAGCTACTACTGTGAAGCTGCCAGATGATGTAGCCAAAACGCTGGAATTTGACCGCAGTAAAGTCGTGAATTTTGACTATGACGTAATCAGTAAAGAAACATCTGCTTGGCTGGATCGCTTCAATAAAGAAATTGCACCTAAAACAGGAAAGTAGGTATGCACGTGTCCAAGGTGATTGACGTCGAACTACGCGGCATCATGAAAAAATTTCAAAACAATGTCGTGGTTCAAGACTTCAACCTGCAGGTGGAGCAAGGAGAGTTTATCGCTTTTCTCGGCCCATCTGGTTGCGGGAAGACCACGACACTGAACATGATTGCCGGATTTTTGGACCCAGATGGCGGCGATTTGCTGATCAAGGGTCAGCGGATGAACGGGGTACCTCCTTATAAGCGCGAGCTGGGAATGGTGTTTCAGACGTACTCGCTGTTTCCGCATATGACGGTCGCAGAAAATATTGCTTACGGTCTGAAGCTGCGAAAAATAGGTAAGCAGGAGATGCAGGAGCGTGTGAAGCGCGTACTGGAGCTGGTCAAGCTGCCAAATGTTGCCGACCGTTATCCGAAGCAGCTCTCTGGTGGACAACGCCAGCGTATCGCCATAGCGCGTGCGCTGGTGATCGAGCCCTCGCTCTTATTGCTGGACGAGCCACTCAGTAACCTCGACGCGAAACTGCGTGAGGAGCTGCGCGATGAGCTAAAGCGGTTGCATCAGGAAATCGGCGTTACCACGATTTTCGTGACACATGACCAGGAGGAAGCACTGGCACTATCTGATCGGATCGTTGTTTTGAATCACGGCTTTGTCGAGCAGATTGGCACGCCACTGGAGATTTACAATGAGCCTGCTTCTGAATTCGTTCATACCTTTATTGGTAAAACGAATCGGATGGAGGGCGAAGTCATCGGGATTGACGCAGACGGTATGAAGGTGAGAACGACAGGTGGTCTGTTGATCCAGGCAACCAAGCAAGCGCGCGAATTCTCTCTTCAGCAAAAAGTGATTGTGTTTGTGCGACCTGAGAAGATCAAACTGTCAGACGATGGAATGCACACGGGTGCGAACCAAGTAGAAGGGCATTTGCAGCTCGCCTCTTTTTTGGGCTCGTACACAGAATGCGAGGTTGTGGCAGGCAAGCATACGCTCTCTGTCAAAGTCCAAATGTCCGACAAATCAGCAGAACGGGAAGCGGGTACAACGGTTTACTGCAATTGGGATGCAGAAGACGTGCTGATCATGCCTGCTGAGAGGGGATGACGGATGAACAAACGTCTCTCGATCACACTATTGACTGCACCTGCGATGATTGTGCTACTGGGCGTTTTTATTCTGCCGATGCTGCTTATGCTCATGCTCAGCTTCCAGGATGACAATGAAGGATTTACACTAAAAAACTATGCGCTTTTTGTACAAGACTCGTTTTACTTGGAAATTTTGTGGCGGACGATTCGTGTCAGCCTATGGACGGTGCTTGCTACCCTGCTGCTAGGGTTCCCGGTGGCAATGTACATGGCACAGGCGTCTGGAAAAATGCGTGGAATTGTCACGATGTTTATTCTTGCGCCCCATCTGATCAGTGTGGTTATTCGCAACTTTGGCTGGGTGGTTGTGCTTGGGGAAAAGGGCTGGATCAATGAGACACTGATGAAGCTCGGTCTCATCGAGCAACCGCTGCGGCTTTTGTACAACGAACTGGGGGTCGTCATTGGTCTGACGGATTCGTTCATTGCCTACATGGTTTTGGCACTGGCTACGAGCATGTACGCGATTGATCCGTCGTTGTCCAAAGCAGCTTCGATTCTCGGCGCATCGCGTGCCCGCACCTTTTTTACAGTGACGCTACCACTGACCTTGCCAGGCATTATCGCCGGCACTACGCTTGTATTTAGCTTGTCGATGAGTGCGTTTGTCACTCCGGCCCTCATGGGTGGAACATCAGTAAAGGTTATGCCGGTAATCGCCTATGAACAAATTATGGCTACACTAAACTGGCCGCTTGGTGCTGCGCTTGCCTTCCTGCTTTTGGGTAGCACGATACTACTGGTGACACTCTATACGAAACTGATTGAAACGAAGAGGTATAAAGAGGTGTTTGCGTCATGAAAAAGATCAACGTACTCGGACTCATCACATTCTTTGTGCTTATTTTGGTCAATCTGCCGTTTTTGGTCATCATCCCAAGCTCGTTCACGGCTGCTGGGTATCTCGCATTTCCGCCTGAAGGCTTTTCCTTGCAGTGGTACTCGATGATTTTGGAAAGACCAGAGTTTATCGAATCGCTGTGGACCAGTCTCAAGCTGGCAGCCATCACGGCCATCTTGGCTACCTTTCTCGGCACATTGGCAGCCTTTGCCCTGTCAAAATACAAGTTTCGCGGAAGTGGAGTCATTAATGCACTGATGCTCTCACCGCTTACAGTTCCTTCATTGATTATCGGGATTTCAGCGCTGCTGTTCTTTACCCGGATTGGCATCGCAGGAACCTTTACCGGACTATTGCTGGCCCATATTTTGATCTCCATCCCGTACGTTGTGCGGTTGGTGTTGACTGGGCTAAGCACATTCGATTACACGCTCGAAAAAGCGGGTTACATGCTGGGCGCCCATCCGTTGCGGGTGTTCTGGGACATCACGCTACCACTGCTGCGCCCTGCGATTGTGTCAGGAATGATCTTTTCGTTTTTGACCTCGTTTGATAATGTGACGGTTTCCCTCTTTTTGGTGGCGCCGGATACTACCACGCTGCCACTCGCGATCTTTACCTATATGCAGGAGACGTTGGACCCGCTGGTGGCTTCCATCTCTGCGGTCGTTATCCTGCTGAGCCTGGTGTTTATCGTGCTGCTCGAAAAAGTGTACGGACTAGAGCGCCTGTTCGGACTCAATTCACAATCTCATTAAGGAAGAGGCACTATGTCAATTCACACTTATTTGCAAGACAACATGACTCACTTTCTTCAATTACTTGAGGAAGCGGTCAACATGGACTCGCCTTCGCGAGACAAAGCGCTGGGCGACCGGATGGCGGGCTGGTTCGCGCTTCAGTTTCAACGGCTGACAGGTGGAAGGGCAGAGCTGGTCCCGAATGCTACGTATGGCGATCAGGTGCGTTGTACTCTTGGCGAGGGCGATAAGCAAATTCTGATCATCGGTCATTACGATACTGTATGGCTGGAGGGAGAAGCAGCTCGCAGGCCATTTGCCATCCGTGATGGAAAAGCTTTTGGACCGGGCGTCTATGATATGAAAGCAGGCGTACTGCAAGCGATGTTTGCGCTGCGTGCTTTGGTCAAGCAAGGTCGTATGCCTGCTGATAAAAAGATTGTATTGCTATTAAACAGCGACGAAGAGATCGGCAGTCCAACATCCAGACAGCTGGTAGAGGAGGAAGCGGCACGTTCCGTTGCCAGCTTTGTTCTGGAGCCACCGACAGAGCCGATTGGCGCATTGAAGACGTGGCGCAAGGGAAGTGCCCATTTTACACTCGCTGTTCAGGGAATTTCTGCTCACGCTGGTGTGGATCATCAAAAGGGAGTCTCAGCGATTGAAGAGCTGGCTCGGCAGATTCAATTTCTGCACAGCTTGACTGACTACGGCAAAGGAACGACCGTGAATGTCGGCGTGATCAAGGGCGGGATCGGATCAAATGTTGTAGCCGATTATGCCGAGGCCGGGATTGATGTGCGCATCGTTTCCATGGAGGAAGCAGAACGGATCGAAAAAGTGATTCGGGAGCTTACACCGACGCTTAACGGTACGACCATAAACGTGACGGGAGGCATCCGCCGTCCACCGATGGAACGAACAGAAGAGACCGGGACTTTATTTTCGCTAGCCCAATCCATCAGTAAGAATGAGCTAGGAATGGATTTGCAAGAATCAGGTACCGGGGGCGTCAGCGACGGGAATTTTGCCGCCGCATGCGGAATTCCGACGCTGGATGGACTCGGTACAAAGGGTGGCTACGCGCACTCGCCGGAAGAATGGATCGAACTGGGTGAAATACCGATCCGCGCTACTTTATTGGCGCGATTGATCGAAGAAGTATAAAGAGAGAAAAAAAGCACCTGCTGCGATGCGTGTGGTACTTCCATGCATCGTTGCAGGTGCTTTTTCAGTTAAGGTGTGTTATTTTACAGCAGATAAATGGCGACGTCCCATGGACAAAGCCAGGATGCTAACGAGAACGACGAGTGCACCCACATAAAATGGAACTGTTGCGCTGTACACTTCCGCCAGCTTCCCGGCGAGCCATGGAGCGATAGCACCGCCTACAAAGCGGACAAAGCTGTAGGCAGAGGAAGCAACCGCGCGTTCGACAGGAGCCACATCCATGACAACAGTCGTCAAAATCGTATTAATGATCCCCAAAATGGCGCCAGCTACCGCAATGGCGACGACCAGACCTGTTTGGGATGAAACGGAAAAACCCATGTATGCCAAATCGACTGCAAGCAAGAGTAGCATGACATACAAGGTCCGAACCGAACCAAATCGGTCTGTCAGCTTCGGTGCGACAATCACGGATGTAATGGCAAGCAGGACGCCCCAGAAAAAGAAGACGAGTCCTAAGCTGTGCTCATCCATGTGTAGTACGAATGGAGAGTAGGCAAGCAAGGTAAAGAAACCAAAGTTATAAAGCAGGGCAGTCACAGCCATCGTAAAGAGCCCAGGATAGCGCAGCGCACGGAATGGATCGAGCAGAGACGTGCGTTTTTTTGGTTTAGGTATATCATTTAATAAAACAAAAACAGCAAGAAAGGCAATCGCCATCAGCACGGAAACCCCAAAGAACGGACCGCGCCAGCTAATTCCCCCGAGCAAGCCTCCCAAAAGCGGACCTACAGACATCCCAAGTCCAATAGCCGCTTCGTATAAAACAATCGCTGACGCGGTACCGCCGCTTGCGACACTCACGATCACTGCCAGTGCGGTCGAGATAAAGAAAGCATTCCCGATCCCCCAGCCGGCACGAAACCAAACGATTCCATTAATCGAATTTGCCATACCACCCAAAAAAGCAAACAGAATAATAGCAAGAAGGCCAAAAAGCATGGTTCTTTTTGGACCGATGCGACTGGACAGCCAACCAGTAATAAGCATCGTCACGCCAGTCATCAGCATGTAGCTGGTGAACAGCAGCGATACCTGACTAGGTGTGGCATCCAGCTTGGCAGCAATCGCTGGCAAGATCGGGTCTACCAGCCCAATTCCCATAAAGGCCACGACACAGGCAAAGGCAACCGCATACGCCGACTTCGGTTGCTTCAAAATAGTACGTAATGAATGTGAATCCGCAGACATTTAGTTGTTCCCTCCCTGATGTTTTGCTTCCAATTCATTTTTCTTGGTGACGATTCGATCGAGCTTTTCATCGTAGCTTTTCAAAAGCTCTGCCATCCGAGACATTTTGTTTTGCAGAAAAGTGCGTTGGGTCGCGAGCGTTTCCTCCAACGTTTGTAACATCTCGATTCGCTTGAGCAGTTCCACGCCATCAAGCTCCCGGTCTTTGTAGTGCAGATTGTAATAATCGCGTTGTTCATCGTAAAAACGACTGAGCTCCATCATTTCTTTAATCTCTGCTAACGAAGCTCCCAGCAAATCTCTGATGTCCTTTACATGCAAAATCTGCTCGACATCGGCGTCTGTATACATCCGGTAGCCACTGTCCGTTCTGCCAGAGGGAGAAACGAGTCCAAGCTCTTCGTAATAACGTAGCGCGCGCTTGGTCATGTTCGTTTTTTTTGCGACTTCCTCGATCCGATACATGCTGTACCTCCTTTCCTTTTGTTAGTTCATCACGAATCGTTTTGATTACAACTATAACCTTAACGTAAACGTTATGGTTTTTCAATGGGGATTTTTTCTTAACGTATAAGAATTTATAAGCACGACGCTTATGAATTCTGGAGCGCATGGAAACTTTCCGCTAAAACGCGGTCGCTCCTCCTTGAGAAAGCCTCGATAGAGGTTTTCTTATAGGGTTTGATCTATTTAGTCTGCCCGGGAAGAGGTTCTTTTGCTCCCCGACAGTTTGATAATGGAACGGGGTGCCATTTCCCGCCATTTTGCGAGATAATGGAAAGGTCTGTATACGCCATTTCTCATAGAAAAGAGGTCGAATACGTATGAAGTACTATCGATTAGGAAGTAGCGGATTAAAGGTCTCCGCTTTGGGCTTGGGTACCAACTCCTTTGGTGGACGTGCTGACGAACAAACATCTACCGGGATTATTCACACAGCCATAGAGAACGGCATTACGTTTATTGATACGGCGAATATTTACACCAATACGGAATCAGAGCGCATCATCGGGCAAGCGTTGGAAGGAAAGCGGCATGAGGTCGTGCTCGCGACGAAGGCTGGTTTGGTAAAGGGAGAGGGACCGAATCAAAAAGGCTCATCCCGCTATCATCTGATACAGGAGCTGGAGAACAGTCTGAAGCGACTGCGGACAGACTATGTAGACTTGTATCAAATCCACACCTTTGACCCAGAAACGCCTTTGGAAGAAACTCTGCGCGCGCTGGATGATATGGTTCACTCCGGCAAGGTACGCTACATCGGGGCTTCCAACTACGCGGCTTGGGAATTGATGAAAGCGATCGGTATCAGTGCGCGTGAAGGGCTCAATCGCTATGTGTCCACACAGGTCAGCTACTCGCTGGCAGACCGCACGCCAGAGCGTGAGCTGGTACCACTTTGCCTCGATCAGGGGGTAGGCATTATTCCGTACTTCCCGCTCGCAGGTGGTATTTTGACGGGCAAGTACACATCTACCGAGCAGGCACCTGAAGGCTCCAGAGCGGACAAGGAACCTCGCTTTGTCAAAATGCTCAGCCCCGATAAGCTGGAGCTGAGCGAGCAGGTAGGCAAGCTGGCTGGCGAGCTGGGGGTAACGTCTAGCGTGCTCTCGCTTGCATGGCTGATGCACAAGCCGGCTGTTTCCTCCGTTATTGTAGGGGCGACCAGCGCCAAGCAGCTAACCGACAATGTGCAAAGCGCCACGCTGGAGTTGGATGAGTCAAGCTTCGCAGCGTTGGAGAATATCAGCGACAAGTATCGGAATGGAGAGCCGTTTGCCGTCTATCGATTGTCGTAATTGTTATCCCTCCAGTCACCTGAAAAAAGCAGAAAAACCCAGCCTTCTTGAACGAGGCTGGGTTCCTTTTTTTATTCTGCTGCCATGCTGCTTTCTTTCAAGATAACGTCGTGTGCGCCACCTTCTACCAGGCTCGTAGCAGAAACGACAGTAATGCGAGCTTTTTGTTGCAGCTCGGAAATAGAAAGAGAGCCGATGTTGCACATGGTGGATTTGATTTTATTCAGGGTACGATCCATATTTTCGCGCAGGCTTCCTGCGTATGGTACATACGAGTCAACACCCTCCTCGAACACGAGGCCGCTTTTTCCACCGGTGTCATAACGCTGCCAGTTGCGCGCGCGATTGGAGCCTTCACCCCAATATTCTTTTACAAAGTTGTTTCCGATTTTTACCTTTTTGGTTGGACTCTCGTCGAAGCGGGCGAAGTAGCGACCCAGCATGACGAAATCTGCACCCATAGCCAAAGCGAGAGTAACGTGGTAGTCGTGCACGATACCGCCATCGGAGCAAAGCGGGATGTAGATGCCTGTTTCCTTGAAGTATTCGTCACGCGCTTCGGCTACCTCGATCAGAGAAGAAGCTTGTCCGCGTCCGATCCCTTTTTGTTCGCGGGTAATGCAGATAGAACCGCCACCGATCCCTACTTTTACGAAGTCTGCGCCCGACTCAACGAGATAGCGGAAGCCTTCCTTGTCGACTACGTTTCCGGCACCGATCGGTACATTAAAGTTTTCTTTTACATACTGAACGGTTTCACGCTGCCATTCGCTGAAGCCGTCGGAGGAGTCAATCACCAGGATATCTACCCCTGCTTCTACCAAAGCAGGTACCCGTTCCTTGTAGTCCTTGGTATTGATACCAGCGCCAACGATGTAGCTCTTGTTTGCATCCAAGAGGGACAGCGGATTGTTTTTGCGAGAGTCGTAGTCCTTGCGGAAAACGAGGAAGTCCAGATTTTGCTTTTCATCGACGATTGGGAGACAATTGAGCTTATGTTCCCAAATCAGGTCGTTTGCTTCAGAGAGGGTAATACCCGATTTTCCATAGATCAGGGAGGAGAAAGGTGTCATGATCTCACTAACAGGCTTGTCCAGGGAATCGCGGCTGATACGGTAGTCGCGGCCTGTGACGATCCCGAGCAGTTTTCCTTTGGCGGAACCATCTTCTGTAATCGCTACGGTAGAGTGACCGGTCTGCTCTTTCAAATCGAGGATATCTTTGAGCGTATGGCCAGGGGTCAGATTGGAACGGCTGACTACGAAGCCTGCTTTGTATCCTTTCGCTTTGCGTACCATTGTGGCCTGACTTTCAACCGATTGGGAGCCAAAAATAAAGGAAATACCGCCACATCTAGCCAATGCTACCGCCATATGATGGTCGGATACTGCTTGCATGACTGCGGATGAGAACGGTATGTTTAAAGAAAGCGCTGGCTTTTCACCCTTCTTAAACTTCGTGAGCGGGGTGGATAAGTCCACATTATTCGGTGTACATTCTTTTGTGGTCAGGTTTGGAAGCAGCAAAAACTCATTGAACGTCCGGGATGGTTCTGTGTAATAGAAAGCCACAATTTTCTCCTCCTGTGAGATTTTTATTAGAGAAATTTTTATCATGTTAACCGCCAAGGGCAGGAACGTCAATAGGGAAATGAAAGATGAGGTGTTTTCTTTGCGAAGTTTGCGAACAAGTCATGAACACATGAAATGGAGAGAACGGATTTCTTTGGAAGTATCTTACATGCTCTCATGTAATTTGTTACGACCTGACAGATGTTTGTGTGTAACAGACAGTGTGAATGGAGAAGCAGTCGCCATTGGTACCTATCAGAAGGGTATGCCTTTTCATGCTTTTTCTGTTCATCTGTTTGGTGGTGCAGGTACATATTCAATGGAATACATGCTGGCTATCTTTCGAGAAGAGCTGGGTGACAAGCTGCCTGGCGGGTCAACCGGTGTGCTGGCAGTAAATGAAGACATCCTCGATCGCCTGATGATCCCGAATATTCTCTCACACAAAACGATGCTGCTCATGAAGCTGACTAAGCCAGATCTCCTCGCACCGGCAGGGGCTTCTCGTTTACTGGAGCTTAGTGAAGCGAAAATTGCCGAGGAAATGGCGGAGCAGCTTGGGATGATTGCATTTCGCGCAGAAGAGGTAGTGGAGATGCCGCATCTGGCGCTTTTTTCAGAGACGGGAGCACCGACGGCGATTGGCGGGTTTCATATGTACACGGAAGAGTTCGTCGAGCTCGGAAACATCGGGACGTCAATACAGCATCGGAAAAAGGGCCTCGGTACGCAAATCACCTCTGATGTGAGCCGGTTGGGGTTGCAAAAATCGCCTCATGTATATTTAGTCGTCTTTGCCGATAATCCGGCTGCTATCCACCTGTATGAAAAGCTCGGCTACAAAACGGTAGCTCGATATGCTTTTGTGGAGTTTTCGCTGTAAGAAAAAAGAGTGCCCTCTGTTCCTAAAGGTTTAGGAGTGAGGCACTCTTGGTACTGCTTGCGTCTAGAGACTGTTGGGGCTTGGGACACTCTATCCCTTGAACTCCACAGGAATCGTCATAGTAAAGCAAGGGCCGTCTGGATCGTTGCGGGCGACGATCGTTCCTTTATGTGCTTCGAACACTGCACGCGCGATGGCAAGTCCCAGTCCATGCTTTCCCGATTTTCCTTTGCGGAAGCGCTGAAACAGATGGGGCAGAAGTGCTTCTTCGATCGGCGGACCGTCATTGGCGATGCTCACTACCATGTTTCGTCCTACCTGTCTTCCTGTAATGGAAAGACGGCTTTTCGCGTAGCGTAGCTGGTTTTCCATAATGTTGACAAACGCGGTACTCAACTGCTCGCCGTCCCCTTCCAAAATCATGGTTGGGGGCAAATTCAGCTCCCATTCAACATGCGGGTTCAGTACGGAGAGACGTTGCTTCAATAACTGCATCATTTCCGACAGATCTACCCGCCCCATTTGCATCATTTGGGAAACGGATTCGATCTTGGTCAAATAGAGAAGCTGCCCGACGACCTTTTCCAGGCGCTTGCTCTCTTCCATGATAATGGACAACCCTTTTTCCGCCTGAGGACCCTGAAACACTCCTTCAATCAATCCCTGGGTATAGCCCTGGATCGCCATGATCGGTGTTTTCAGCTCATGCGAAATGTTTTGCACAAAATGTCGCTGGGATTCATCGTATTCCTTCAACTGATTTTTCATCGTATCGAACGATCTGGCCAACTGACCGATCTCGTCGCCACGGTCCATGGTCAGGGGGATGTCGAATTGACGACGTGCAATTTTTTTGCACAGCTCGTCCAGACTGCGCAGCGGCTTGCTCAAATAACCGCTGAACCAGATTGCCAAAAGCCAGCTCGCTAAGAGAAGCAAGCTGAAGATGTAGAGGAACTGTCGGGTCAAAATAGAGTTGATCTGATTGAGCTCCTGCTCCTTGGAGAACAGCACCATATAGTATGGAAAGCCGTGGTAGTCCATTTTCTTACTGACAAACAAGTAGTTCACATTCTCACGTTCCAACGAGCCGTGCTGGAGCTGCTCTGAGGGGTGTGAGGCGGCTTTTACATAGAGCTCTCGAATGTCCGGAGGAGGAATCCGTTCGGCGCTCCGGCTGCCTAGTTCTCGTCCGTTCTCTGCGTACACGATCATGTCAAACGAGTACTCATAGCGAGAGAGCAGCAGCTGTAAAAAGTACGGTGCCGTTGCCGGAACAGTAAGCAGCTCGTTATGCTCATTAAAGGAAATATGCTCGGATAATGTGTAGAACTCTTCCTCCAAAAGTGAATACGTGTTCGAGACCAGATACTGCTTCACCGCCAACGGATAGCCGATCCCGAGCCCAACGCCCAGTACCATGGTCAAAATCATGAACAAAATAAGAATTTGCCGGGAGAGCGGCAGGTTTTTCAAGCGAAATTTGCTCATATCCGAGTCATCCGATAGCCGAAGCCGTAGACGGTTTCCAGCGGGAATTTCGCCATTTTCTTGCGGATGCGCTTCACGAGATCATCGACAGCACGGTCCGAGCCGATGTAGTCTTCGCCCCAAATGGAGGTCAGGATTTGCTCACGATTGAGAGCCAGACCCTGATTGTGCAGCAGGTAGACGATCAGCTCGAATTCCTTGGTCGTCAAATCGATCAGCTCGTCTCCTTCTTTTACTTGTCTACCTTTTTCTGAGATCATATAAGGGCCTACGCTTACCCAATCCTGGAAGGTTTGTGCAGGTGCGGCCGCTACTCCAGGCTTTTCGTACGTGCGTTGCAGCAATTTTTTGGCGCGGATGACCAATTCCCGCGGGAGAAAGGGCTTTGCCAAATAATCGTCACTGCCCAGCTCCAAGCCGATGATTTTATCTACATCCTGATCGCGAGCCGAAATAAAGATGATCGGCACATTGGATTTTTCTCGTATCAGACGCAGCAGCTCATAGCCGTCGATGTCTGGCATCATGATGTCCAGTATCCACAGATGAGGCTGGTTTTGTTCATCTAATAGTGACAACACATCAATGCCGCTGGAAAATGCTTTTACTTGCAGCCCTGCGCTTTGCAAGTACGATTGCAGTAATTCCAAAAGGTTGGTTTCATCGTCCACCAGATAGACGAGGTAGGGGGTATTCATGTTTAGAACCCTCGCTTTGCATCTGTTTTTCTACATTGTAGCATAGGCAAAAAAGGGATGTGTGGCACGGACGTAAGAGAATCGTGGAAAAGATGTGAAAGCAGGAATCCCTTTTACCCTAGCGAAAAAGAAGTATGGGAAAAAAGCCAACAAGTACCAAATTCGTAGGCGAGAGAAACATAGAAAGGAGCGATTCTATGAAACGATTCGTCAAATCTTCTCTCATGTTCTTATCCATGCTGCTTTTGGTTACAGCATGTAGCACCCAACCGGTTGAAACCCAGCCGACTCCCACTCCGGAGCCACCTGCTCCACCTGTGGAAACACCTGAGCCAAATCAACCAATCCAGTATCCGTATCGGGCTCCTTTGACTGGTCTTGGCAGCCAGGAAAATTTGGATAACAAACGCCCGATTATGGTTATGATCAACAACGCACCACCAGCGCGACCACAGACTGGCTTGAACCAAGCTGATATGATTTATGAAGTGATGGCAGAAGGGGAAATGACCCGTTTTCTCACCATCTTTCAAAGCCAAAGGCCGGAGGTAATCGGACCTGTACGCAGTATCCGACCTTATTTTATCCAATTAGGTCTCGGCTTTGATGCCGTGCTTGTTCATGCAGGCGGCAGTCCGGAGGCATTGGCGACTTTGGCTCGCTCGGATTACAATTTAAACGAATTGTCGAATGGTCGTTATTTCTGGCGGGAAAGCTTCCGCAAAATGCCGCACAACCTGTACACAAAGCTAGAGCTATTAGAGCAGGCAATGAAGGATAAAGGAATGCGCACGACGGCAGAGGTTCCACATTTTAGTTTCTTGCCTGAGGATGCAGTTATTCAGCAAGGGGAGCCTGCAACACAGGTGGATATTACCTTCCACTCCTTGAACAAGGCAGCATTTACGTACGATGCCGAGCAGAAGAAATACATGCGCTTTACGGCAGGCAAGCCACATGTGGATCTGAGTGATAACAAGCAGCTCGGAACTACGAATCTGCTTGTCATTTCAGCCAAGCATCGCGTACTGGACAAAGAAGGACGCATGCAGGTAGATGTTGTTGGTCCAGGTGACGGTTACATTTTCCAACAGGGAAAGGTACGAAAAATCAGATGGAAGCGCAGCAATGGCGTTATCCGCGCGTATGAAGACGAAACCTTGACCAAGGAAGTGCAATGGCTGCCAGGAAATACTTGGATAGAAGTCCTGCCCACCACCCCTGGATTGTCTCAATCTCTGAAGTTCCAATAGGGAATAGGGCTTGCAGATGAAGGCGGTTTCTTCTAAGATAATTAGTAGGGCTTTAACGCTTAAAAATTTCACAGTGGGAAACCGGAGACGGATTAGATAACGGGGTGACGAATATGCAACTTGAAAAGTTGAAGGGTAAAGGGATTGAACAGTTGTTTGAAGCGGTTTTATCCTTGGAAACAATAGAAGAATGCTATCAATTTTTTGACGATCTTTGCACCGTAAATGAAATGCAATCACTGGCACAACGTCTGGAGGTGGCACGGATGCTCCGCAAGGGCTTCACGTACAACCAGATCGAAGCAGAAACAGGTGCGAGTACAGCGACTATTTCTCGTGTCAAACGCTGCCTGAATTACGGTAACGATGGATACCAAATGGCGCTGGAGCGGATCGGTAAATAGGTAGGAGGCAGGCAACGTTGATTGACTATCGTGGCTGGCGCCATGTGTTTAAGCTGGACCCGGACAAAGCCATTGATGAAGACGCGCTGGAAGCGATTTGCGAATCGGGCACAGACGGCATCATCGTTGGCGGTACATATGGCGTGACATACGACAATACACTGGATTTGATGTCCCGTATCAGACGCTATGCTGTCCCAGCCTTACTGGAAATATCCTCGCTTGATGCAGTGGTGCCAGGGTTTGATTCATATTTGATCCCGCTTGTACTCAACGCGGGTGATCCGGACTGGATGTTTGCCCCGCATGTATCCGGACTGAAAACGTATGGAGCCTATATTCACTGGGACGACATCATCACAGAGGGCTACCTGATCGCAAATCCTGAAGCGAGTGTAGCCGAGCTGACCCGTGCACGGCCTATCGCCGATGCACAAGAAGCCAAGGCGTACGCGCAGGTTGCGACCAAGATTTGCCGATTGCCGATCGTCTACCTGGAATATAGCGGAACCTATGGCGATCCCGCTGTCGTTCGGGCTTGCAAAGCAGGAGCCGACGAAGCACACCTCTTTTACGGAGGCGGGATCAGAACCCCAGAGCAAGCAGGCGAGATGGCAGCCATCGCAGATACAATCGTTGTCGGCAATGTCATCTATGATGACCTGGAGGCAGCACTGGCAACAGTGGCAGCTGTAAAAGGCAAAGCAGAATAACGATGCAGATTTGCAAGAGAGACCTTTTTAGGGTCTCTTTTTTTCATTTTACTAGGTTTTTGGTAATTACCGAAAAAAAGGCAGCGGAACAGAGTAAAAGCTGGTCAGGAAAAAGGATAAATAAGCAAAGCTCTTTGGGTTCCAGCCGAGGCGGAACGAAAAAAGAGAAACACGCCTTTAAGCGTCCACCTCTGAATAACTTCCTGAACAATCGACTTTGGACGCGGTTTCTCTTTTTTCATGGAGCCGTGCAGAGATTACCCCATTGCAGGAACCCAAGAAGCTGGCGCTTATTTATCCTTTTTCCTCCACTTTACAAGTGACGATGCACAAACAAGCCCTGATGGGAATGGATGATATGTACAATAATGATATATGATGATTGGACATGTTGTATGGTCAATAATTTCCAATTATTTCATATCATATAATTTATAGAATTATCTAAATTATCAGAAGTGCAAGGGGGAAAACGTGTGAGTCTATTTAAAAAGAAAGCGATTATCTTCTCCGCGTTGTTGGCAACTCTGTCTCTTTCTGCATGTAACTCGCAGACTGTCGAACAAAAAAATACGACAGGCTCAGACGCAGCAGCTGGTGGGACCAAAATTTTGATTGCTACCCAAAGTCCGCTTTCCGGTTCTCAGTCTGCCATTGGTGATTCTATCAAAACAGGCGCAGAATATGCTCTGAATTTGCAAAAAGAGGAATTCAAGCAGCTCGGATTCGACTTGCAGCTTACCCCTCAGGATGACCAAGCTGACCCCAAAATCGGTGTATCCAATGCCGAGATGCTTGCAGCCAATCCTGATGTACTCGGAGTAGTTGGCCATTTTAATACTGGAGTGGCCATTCCGTCATCCGTGAAGTACGAGTCAGCCAAGCTTGTCATGGTTTCTCCCGCGAACAGCGGCGTGAAGCTGACAGAAGAAGGCAAAAAGACGGTACACCGCATCTGTGCACGTGATGACGCACAAGGTCCAAAAGGTGCAAAATATGCGAAGGAAAAGCTCGGTGTCAAAACGGTATTCCTAATCCATGATAAAACAGCGTACGGACAAGGTCTGGTGGATGAAGTAAAGGCACAGTTTGAAAAAGATGGCGTACAGGTTCTGGGCTATGAAGGCGTTACTCAGGGCGAAAAGGACTACAACTTTGTAGTCAACACAGTTATTTCCAAAAACCCAGACATGCTCTACTTTGGCGGTATTTATCCAGAGGCAGGCATCATCGTGAAGCAGGCTAGAGAGAAAGGCTTCAAGGGCTTGTTCATGGGTGGTGACGGAATTGACTCCTCCGATTTGATAAAAATCGCGGGTCCTGCCGCGGAGGGCATCTACTTTACTTCCCTCGCAGGTGATGTTAAGCAAACAGATGACGGCAAAAAATGGGCAGAGGAATACCAAAAGGCGATGGGCAAAAAAGCAGAGACGTATTCTGTATACGCATTTGACTCTATGAACATCATCCTAAACGGAGTCAAGGAAGCAATCAAGGCGAATGGCGGCAAAAAGCCTACTCGCGAGCAAGTTCTTGACCTTGTTCACCAAACGAAGGATTTCAATGGAAAGTTCGTTAACGTTACGTTTGATGACAAAGGTGACAACGTGTTTGCAGACGTATTCGTTTATCAGTACACGACAGACTCTACGAAATTCTTGGGCAAAATTGAATAGTGTGCAGTGGAGAGGAGCTGGTGTCGGACTGACACCAGCTTTTTTCTTGAACAAAGCCCGATGCTCGGGAAGGCAGGACCAATAGGGGATGCAGCGTGAAATTTGTTTTTCTTAAGACCGGGTTACAATTTTGTAAGTAAAATATACAAATTTGCGCAACTCAGAGATCATTAAATGCGTTTATATGATAGCAGATAAAATCCAAATAATAGAAAATGAGGGAGTTCGATGAAACCGATCACTCGGGGAAAATGGCGGCTTGCAGCTGGCATCTGCTATTTTCGCTTGAAAAGGTACGGAGAGTGGTTGTGGGGACCCAAGAGTTTTGCTAGTGAGAGAGTGCAACAGCTACTTCCTCATGTCCATTTTGGTCATCAGACCATCCTTTTACGCAAATTAAAAGATGTGGAGATGTGGATGCAGCATAACAAGGTGACCAATCTGCGAATCGCGACCCGGCAATTAAATGGTCTTGTGATTCGTCCTGGTGAAACGATGTCATACTGGAAGCTGATCGGCAAGCCGACGCGGAGTAAAGGATATGTAGAGGGAATGCTGCTTTCGCATGGGCGTGTCACTTCAGCTGTTGGTGGAGGCTTATGTCAGTTATCCAATCTGCTGTACTGGATGACCCTGCATATACCACTTACAGTAACAGAGCGGCATCGCCACAGCTACGACGTATTCCCTGATGCGAATCGCACTCAGCCGTTTGGAAGCGGAGCCACCTGCTTTTACAATTATCTGGATCTACAAATTACCAACCAGACAAAGCAAAGCTTTCAATTGCATCTATACATAACAGATACGTATTTGGCGGGAGAGTGGCGTTCGGACATGCCACGGACACGAACCTATGAAATAATAGAGAAAGATCATGAGATAGCCCCTTCGATTTGGGGAGGCTATGAGCGGACCAATCAGCTGTACCGCAACGTGTTTGCACTGGACGGAGAATGGCTTTATGACGAATGGATCACGCAAAATCGCGCTATGATGATGTATGAGCCGCTATTGCCAAAAGGATGATCTTTCCTAATTCGTTTACGAACTGGAACTAGGCAGCGATCTGTGCGAAAATAAGAACATATGCGCTCGTTTAGGGAACGTGGAAAGGTGGACTTTTACATATGTCTTTTGCAGATCGTATTACAGCTGGCTTAAATCCTGAGCAAAAGGAAGCGGTCCTCACAACTGAGGGACCGGTTTTGATTCTCGCAGGAGCAGGAAGTGGCAAAACAAAGGTGCTGACCCAGCGGATTGCCTACCTCATTAGTGCCAAGCAGGTGGCGCCATGGAGCATTCTTGCCATCACGTTTACAAACAAGGCAGCACGGGAGATGCAAAACCGTGTTGCAGCCATTATTGGAGGGGCAGCCGCGCAGGATGCTTGGCTTTCTACCTTCCACTCATTGTGCGTACGTATTTTGCGCAGAGATATTGATCGCTTAGGGATCAACCGCAGCTTCTCCATTTTGGATGCGGGCGACCAATTGTCGGTTGTGAAGCAATGCCTGAAGGAGCTGAATATCGATCCGAAGCAGTATGAACCACGGTCGATCCTGGCGGCGATCAGCACAGCGAAGAACGAGCTGACCGATCCGGAAACATTCACTCGCCTCGCTGGTGACCCATTTTCGCAAGTGGCTGCCAAAGTATATGAGGCGTACCAGAAAAAACTGAGAAGCAACCAGTCTCTTGATTTTGACGATTTGATCATGACGACTGTTCGCCTGTTTAAAGAAGTACCAGAGGTATTGGAGTTTTACCAGAAAAAATTCCGCTACATTCACGTAGATGAGTATCAGGATACGAACCGCGCCCAATACTTGCTCATTTCCATGCTGGCGGACAAATCCCGCAATGTTTGCTGCGTGGGTGACGCCGACCAAAGTATTTATAAATGGCGGGGTGCAGATATTTCCATCATTTTAAACTTTGAAAAAGACTATCCCGAAGCGAAAATGATTAAGCTGGAGCAAAACTATCGCTCCACGAAAACGATTCTTCAAGCAGCAAACGAGGTTATTGCCAACAACAAGCTGCGCAAGGAAAAAAAGCTGTGGACCGATAATGATGGTGGAGAGAAAATCAACTGCTTCCAGGGCGACTCCGAGCACGACGAAGCGTACTTTATCGTGGACACGATTCGCAAGCAGATGATGGATTACAAGCGCTATGACAAGTTCGCCATTCTCTATCGGACGAACGCACAGTCCCGCGTGGTGGAGGAAGTGTTCATCAAGTCGAACATTCCGTACACGATCGTCGGCGGAACCAAGTTCTATGATCGTAAAGAGATTAAGGACATCCTGGCTTATTTGCGCCTCATCTCCAATCCGGACGACGATATCAGCCTGCAACGTATTATTAACGTGCCGAAGCGCAACATCGGGGACACCACGGTAGACAAATTACAGGCGTATGCAAACTCACAGGGCCAGTCTCTTTTTGCAGCGATACAGGATACGGCTTATATGGGGCTGTCGTCGCGCACGACGAATGCGATTTTATCCTTTAATGATTTGATCACGAGTTTGATGCAGATGACCGATTACTTGAGTGTAACCGAGCTGGTGGAGGAAGTATTGAAGCGCTCTGGCTATCGCGAATCGCTCAAAGAAGAAAAAACATTGGAAGCACAGGCAAGACTGGAGAATATCGAGGAGTTTCTGTCCGTTACGCAGGAGTTCGAGCGTAAAAACGAAGACAAGAGCTTGCTTGCTTTCCTGACCGATTTGGCCCTTGTAGCAGACATCGATTCACTCGGTGACGACAAAGCGCAGGAAGAAGTATCGGCTGAGGGTCAGGTCGTTCTCATGACCTTGCACAGTGCCAAAGGTCTGGAGTTCCCTGTCGTATTCCTCGTTGGCCTCGAGGAAGGGGTATTCCCGCATAGCCGTTCTCTGTTTGATGATGCCGAGATGGAAGAAGAGCGTCGCCTCGCTTACGTAGGCATCACGCGCGCCGAGGAACGTCTGTACATGACGTGTGCACGGATGCGGACGTTGTTCGGACGGACAAACGTGAATGCACCATCCCGCTTCTTGCAAGAAATTCCGGCTGATCTGCTCGAAGGTAGTCCGACAGCAGAGCGAGGTGGATTTGGTGGCGGACGCACCTCCGCATTTGGACAACGAGACACAGGTCGACCGTTTGGAGCACCGTCCACGCAAGCAGGAGCAGCTCCAAAAATGGGCCTCGCCCAGCGTACGGCAGGAGCAGCTACTTCCTCCTTCTCACGTCCTGGTGCGGGGGCCGGCGAAAAACTGCCTGGTCATGGCGCAGGAGCAGGTGTAGACTGGAAGGTTGGCGATCGCGTACAGCATGGCAAATGGGGTACAGGAACGGTCGTCAAGGTGAAGGGAACAGGTGACGACATGGAGCTCGACATCGCTTTCCCAAGCCCTACCGGTATCAAAAAGCTGTTAGCAAAATTTGCCCCTATCCAGCGGGGATAATGAAGGGAAACGTACAATAAATACGGTACTCGAATCGCATGAGTAAAGGATGAATGCCATGGATCATTTGACGGCGGAAACAAAAATGAAAGAATTAGCGAAACGAATTGAGCACCATAACCGTCTTTATCATGAAGAGGATCGACCTGAGATTACGGACCAGGAATACGATCAATTGATGCGGGAATTAAAAGAACTGGAAAGTCGCTTTCCGGAATTGGCTTCACCGGACTCCCCAAGCCTGCGCGTAGGTGGGGAGCCATTGCCTTTCTTTGAAAAAGTCGTACATAGAACTCCGATGCTGAGTCTAGGCAACGCTTTTAACGAAGAAGAAATACGGGATTTTGATCGCCGTGTCCGTCAGGCAGTAGGCAGTCAGGCGGTGCGCTATGTAGTGGAGCTGAAAATCGACGGATTGGCTGTTTCTCTCCATTACGAAAACGGTTTGTTTGTCAGAGGAGCGACCCGGGGCGATGGTACGACGGGAGAAGATATTACCCAGAACCTGAAAACGATCCGTTCGATTCCGCTGCGATTGACAAGACCGGTAACGCTGGAGGTAAGAGGCGAGGCTTATATGCCAAAAGGCGCCTTTGAAAAACTGAATAAAGAACGGGAGGAGCGCGGCGAACCGTTGTTTGCCAATCCGCGCAACTCTGCTGCAGGCTCGCTCAGACAGCTTGATCCCAAAATTGCCGCTTCCCGTCAGCTGGATACATTTATTTACGCGATCGGTGATTTGCAGGGCGAGGTAGTCGAATCGCACAGCGAAGGGCTCGCTTTGCTGGAAACGCTGGGCTTCAAGGTCAATCAGGAGCGCCGTGTCTTTGACGACATCGATGAACTGCTGGCATTTGTAGAAAGCTGGACAGAAAAGCGCCCGCATTTGCCGTATGAAATCGATGGTCTGGTTATCAAGGTAGACAGCTACGCGCAGCAGCAGGAGCTGGGCTTCACCGCAAAAAGTCCGCGTTGGGCAGTGGCCTACAAGTTCCCTGCCGAGGAAGCTGTCACGGTTTTGGAAGGAATCGAGGTATCTGTAGGCAGAACTGGCAACGTGACCCCAACGGCTCTGCTGAAGCCAGTCAGCCTGGCAGGTACGACAGTCAAGCGTGCGTCTCTGCATAACGAAGATATTATTCGTGAAAAAGGCTTGCTGATTGGCGATCATGTCGTTGTGAAAAAAGCGGGCGATATCATCCCGGAGATTATTGCGGTTCTCCCGGAGAGACGTACTGGCTCTGAGACGCCATTTTCCATGCCGTCGCATTGCCCGGAATGTGGCAGTGAGCTTGTGCGTTTGGAGGAAGAGGTAGCTCTCAGATGTATCAACCCGATGTGTCCCGCGCTGATCCGTGAGGGCATGATCCACTTCGTTTCCCGCACCGCGATGAATATTGACGGTCTCGGGGAAAAGGTAGTGGCTCAGCTGTATCACGATGGCATTATCCACAGCGTGGCAGATCTGTATTACCTGCATCAGCAGCGCGATTTGCTTTTGGGCATGGAGCGCATGGGGGAAAAGTCAGTTGATAACTTACTGGCTGCCATCGAAGCGAGCAAGGAAACCTCGCTGGAACGGGTATTGTTTGGCCTCGGCATTCGCTTGGTAGGTGCAAAGGCAGCGCGCGTACTTGCCGAGCATTTTGGACACATAGATGCTATCATGCAGGCTGATGAAGAAGCTCTAACGCAAATCGACGAAATCGGACCGAAAATGGCTGCCAGCCTGATTAACTACTTCAGTCAGCCACAGGCCGAAGCCGTCATCGAGCGTCTGAAGGCAGCGGGCGTCAATATGGAATACAAAGGAATTCGGATCGAAAGCGGAGCAGAGCTGCCGTTCTCAGGCAAAACGATTGTACTGACTGGCACACTGACACAGATGTCGCGCCAGGAGGCAGAAGAAGCGATTGCTCGTATGGGCGGCAAGGTAACAGGCAGCGTCAGCAAAAAGACCGATCTGGTCATTGCCGGTGACAAAGCTGGCTCCAAGCTGGAGAAGGCAGAGAAGCTTGGTATAGAAGTCATGGACGAAGCAGGCTTCCTGCAGGTGTTAGAAGCAAACAAGTAATCGTAAAAAGACAGCAAGGATAGCGACAGACGGATGAGTAAGGGAAGGGACGTGAAGGGCATGAAGGGCTTCCTACGATGGGGAATCGGCGCGTTGATACTGACACTCTTGGTCGGCTGTAGTGATGGCAGCGAACGGAGCAAGCCGAATCCTTCTTCGGTTACGGCAGCTGCTCTACAGGGAGACTTGACCTATAAGGACGTGCTGGAAAAGGGAGAAATGGTGCACAATCTCAAGATGACGACGGATTCCGAAAGAGTGTGGGTCGGTACGCATGCAGGATTGTACAGCTCAGCTGACGGAGGCTTGTGGGGCCTCCTCTCCCCACAATTGGAACAGCAAGCGATTGTAGGCTGGTTTGTGGACCCTGATGACGTGCGTCAAATCATCGTCGCAGGCAATGAAGGCGTGCATCTTTCTACAGATGGCGGCAAAGAATGGAACCCTATCGGAAAAGGATTGCCTGTTCCTGCTGAAATTCGCAGCTTCACCGGGATTCGTCAGGGTGAAAAAATCCGTCTGTTTGCCTTTATCTCAGGGGAAGGAATATATCAGTCCGTAGATAAGGGAGAGAATTGGAGTCTGTGGCAGCCGATGGATCAGGAAGTATATGCCATGGATTTTAACCCGGAGGAAAACCGACTCTATGTAGCCGCGCAATTCAGCTTGCTCTATAATGAAGACGGGCAGTGGAAGACAGAGGTATTGCCAGAGGCGCAACAAATCTATTCTCTTTCCATCGAACGACGTACCGGAGTACTGGCTGTCGCGACCGAGCGTGGTGTTTTTGAAAAAGTAAAAGGGGAGTGGCGACTGCTCGATGCACGCGCCCCCGAAAAGCTGATATTGATAGCTTCTGGCGAAGGAAAGACCAAATGGATTGGGATCGGTGAATCAGCACTGATTTACAAGCTAGTCGACAATCGCTGGACCAAGTGGAATTAAAAGGAGTAGCGTATGAAAGCGAAGTTATTGACAGGATGCAGGCTGGTGACGGCTCTACTTCTCGTGATCGTAACAACTGGTTGTTCGTTGCTACCCATTGGCAAGGAAAAGACAGCACCGGAGCCTACGACTCCATCCTTGTCAGAGGTTGTAGAAGTATCCGAAGATTACTACGGAAGCGTTACGCCGTATAAAACGAATCAGACGCGAGGCATGCTCAGCAGCACCAAATATCGCATTGACTTTAGTCATTTGGAGCTTGGGCTGATGGAGTTTGCCAGAGATACGTTCCCGACGTCAGACTATTTCTTCCAAGAAGGACAGCAGGTAACACGGGAACAGGTGACCGAATGGATCGCTCAGGAGAAAAGCGGTACAGCAAATGGTCAGAAGAAAACAGGAATTCTGGTACATGTACTGGAGCATGATTATCTCAACAAGAAGACCAAGCAATTGTCTGGCATGGTCTTGGGACTCTCGCTTTCACCGAACTATGTGGATGCGACTGGGCAAGAGAAGGTCTATACGCCTCAGGAATTGCAGGCAAAAGGGCAGCAGCTGGCGGCAAAGATTGTCCAGTCTGTGCGTGTGAACAGCCCGCAGGTACCGATACTGATCATGATGTATCAAGTACCAGAAGCCAATTCCTCGTTGGTGCCGGGACACTTTATCATGTCGGGAACCGTCAGTACAGGTGAGGCGGTTGTTTCCAAGTGGCAACCGATCGAAGAGGAATATTTCCTTTTCCCGAGCAAGGACGTTGAGAAAAAATATGCGCAGCAATCGCTGCAGTTTGATAAGCTGATGCGCCAAACGAAAGAGTTTTTTCCGGAGTACATCGGTTTGACTGGAGTCGGGCGCTTTATGGATGGCAGACTGACAGAGCTGACCATCACAGCGACAGCAGAATATGACTCACGATCAGAGGTGCTGCAGTTTACACAATTTGCGGCAGGTAGTATTAACCAGCTGATTGACAAGAGTGTGCACGTCAACCTGTATGTGCAGACGATGAGTAAGCCGCTGTCGATCTATATTCGTCCAACCTCTGGTGAGCCCTATATGCATCTCTACCGGAGCTAATCTTTTAAAATGATCGATTAACCCGATTTTTCATTGCATTGGTTATGAAAAGTCGGGTTTTTTGTATAATGCTGACGTTTGTGTTCAAACATAAGTGTGTAATAATGAGAGAGTTTTGAACAAAAGTGTGTTGAATGCTTCCCTGATACAGGAAGATGTTTTTCGAGAAAAATGCAAACAATAGTGGAGTCGAGGAAGTTCAGTTTTAGTTGGTATGATCCTTGCATAAGATTATAAGTGATCCGCACATGGAAGAAATTTATAAGGAGGCGTCACAGATGCAAGTGGAATTCAAAAACGAGGCGTTTACCAATTTTAGCCTGCCAGAAAATAAAAAGGCATTCGAAGAAGCACTCGCCAAAGTAGAAAGCGAGCTTGGCCTTGAGTATGATCTCATCATTGGCGGCGAGCGCATCACAACTGAGAAAAAATCCAAATCCATCAACCCTTCTAATAAAGAACAGGTAGTGGGTGTGGTTTCCCAAGCTGACCAAGCATTGGCTGAAAAAGCAATTCAAACAGCTGCAAGCACATTTGAAACTTGGAAAAAAGTTCCTGCTCAGGCTCGTTCCCGCTATCTGTATAAAGCAGCAGCGATTATGCGCCGCCGTAAGCATGAGTTCTCTGCTTGGCTGGTAAAAGAAGCAGGTAAAAGCTGGGCAGAAGCAGATGCTGACACAGCAGAAGCGATTGATTTCATGGAATACTATGGCCGTCAAATGGATAAGCTGTCCCAGCGCCATGACCTTCCTCGCATTCCGGATGAGGATAACGAATTGTACTACGTTCCACTTGGTGTT
Organism: Brevibacillus sp. SIMBA_040; assembly: GCF_046535075.1. Lineage (NCBI taxonomy): Bacteria > Bacillati > Bacillota > Bacilli > Caryophanales > Paenibacillaceae > Brevibacillus > Brevibacillus sp. SIMBA_040. The sequence goes on along the minus strand of NZ_JAWRXI010000020.1, from coordinate 36,503 downwards.
GGTGTTGTAATCCCACCATGGAACTTCCCTCTCGCAATTATGGTAGGGATGACTACAGCTGCTCTCGTAGCTGGTAACACAGTTGTACTGAAACCTGCTTCCACCACCCCAGTAATTGCTGCGAAATTCATGGAAATCCTTGAAGACGCTGGCGTTCCAGCTGGTGTTGTTAACTTTGTACCAGGTTCCGGTGGTGAAATCGGGGACTACCTCGTAGAACATACACTGACTCGTTTCATCAGCTTCACTGGTTCCCGCGACGTAGGTCTGCGCATTAACGAGCTGGCTGCAAAACATCGTCCAGGTCAAAAATGGATGAAGCGTCTGGTAGCTGAAATGGGCGGTAAAGACTCTATCGTTGTTGACAGCGACTGCGATATCGAGCTGGCTGCACAATCCATCGTTGCTTCTGCATTCGGTTTCTCTGGTCAAAAATGTTCTGCATGCTCTCGTGCAATTGTTCACCAAGATGTGTACGATCAAGTACTGGGCCGCGTAGCGGAAATGACGAAAAATCTGACTGTAGGCGACATCAGAACAAACGATTTCTACACAGGTCCAGTTGTTGACGAGAAAGCATACAACAAAATCCTGGAGTACATCGAAATCGGTAAACAAGAGGGTAAACTGGTTGCAGGTGGCGAAAAAGGACCAGAATCCGGTTACTTCATCCAGCCAACTGTATTCGCTGACCTCGATCCAAATGCTCGCATCATGCAAGAAGAAATCTTTGGCCCAGTAGTAGCATTCTGCAAAGCTAACGATTTCGACCATGCTATGGAAATTGCGAACAACACAGAGTACGGCTTGACTGGCGCTGTAATCAGCCGCAACCGTGCAAACCTGGAGCGCGCACGCGAAGAGTTCCACGTAGGTAACCTGTACTTCAACCGTAAGTGCACAGGTGCTTTGGTAGGCGTACATCCATTCGGCGGATTCAACATGTCCGGTACAGACTCCAAAGCGGGTGGACCAGACTATCTGCTGCTCTTCACTCAAGCGAAAATGGTTTCTGAAAAATTGTAAGCTCTATCGACACTGCGTTGTAAGCCGCATGTTACAAAAGCCGTCTCTTAAATAGAGGCGGCTTTTTCGGTTTTCTAACACTCATTTTGTCCACACTAAGAAAAATGGCTGTGCGGGGCAGGTGAGGGATGCTGTTTACGTATATTGTGTCAGGGCTCTCTACGTTTTTTATCGTGTATTTGTTAATGCCGATAGCGAATTGGCTGGCGTGGAAAACAAAGCTGCTGGACATTCCCAAAGGCAGGAAAGGGCATAATAGACCGATGCCATTATCTGGTGGATTGGCCATGTTCGTTGGACTGCTCATAGTGACAACTTTTTTTGCAGGGGCGCAAAAATCCGTTGCAGTTTTGGCAGTTGGAGGAGCTATGCTGGTGGTCATCGGATGGGTCGATGATACGTTCAAATCCAGGCAAAAGGACTTTCCAGCATTACCCAAGCTGCTTGTTCAATTACTGGTCGCTGTCTTTACTTTTATGCTGGATATAAGGTTTCGCGGAATCAGCTTGTCATGGATCGGAGAAGAGGGAGCCTACATTTCTTTTCCGCTTCTCGTTTCGTTAGTGGCGACGGTTTTATGGATAGTCGGGTTGATCAACATGGTCAATTTTTTGGATGGAGTAGATGGCCTGGCGGCGGGAGCCACAGTCTTTTCAGCGGTGACGTTGTTTTTCCTGTCGATGGTGAGAGGACAAGAATTGACGGCATTACTGGCAGTGGCACTTGCAGGTGCAGCGCTTGCCTTTCTGCGCTTTAATTTTTACCCGGCCAAAATGTTTATGGGCGATGCGGGCTCGATGTTTTTAGGATTTGCCCTCGGAGTTATTTCGCTTGAAGGGACGATGAAGGGGGCGACTCTCATTTCGCTTGTTGTGACCGTACTAGCACTAGGGCTGCCTGTCATCGATACCATCCAGGTCATGGTCAGCAGGCTGTTGGCGGGCTCTCCCATGCACCAGGCGGATCGCAGGCACGTTCATCACCGGTTGATGTCACGTGGCTTGTCAGCAAAGCAGACCGTCGTCGTGCTGTATCTCGTCAGCTTCCTGCTCTCAGCGTTGTCGGTGTTTCTGTTTTTCCTTTGAGGAAGTATGAGAAATTATGCCTCCAGCAAAAAAGGCTACACCAAATGGCTTGGCGTAGCCAACTGCACGAATTCATGAAGGAGTGGGATCAAAGAATAGAAACTGATTGCGGCCGGTTGCTTTTGCTCGATAGAGAGCTTTGTCAGCATAAGTCAGGAGCTGATCGGCGTCGGTAGCAGAGGTTGGATAGATGGAGATGCCAATGCTCGTTGTGAAGGAAAATTCCTGGTCGTCAATGACCCATGGAAGTTGGAGCGATTGCAGAATCCGGCTGGCTACTTTTTCTACCTGTTGCCTGGTGTGAATACCCGTAAGCAGTACGACAAATTCATCACCGCCCAGACGAGCTACTGTGTCTCCATCGCGCACGCATGATTTGAGTCGTTCGGCAAGAATTTTGAGAAAAGTATCCCCGGTATTATGCCCCCAGGTGTCGTTAATTTCTTTAAAATGATCGCAGTCGAGAAAAAGCACGGCGACCAGTTCGTTTTTTACTTTGGCTGCTGTCAAAGCCTCGTGCAGATTGATAGAAAGCAGACGCCTGTTTGGTAATCCCGTTAGCACATCATGGTACGCCATGTATTCCAGGCGTGTCTCCAGCTTTTTGCGCTCGGTAATATCTCTTGTCACGGAAAATACGTGCGTGCATACGCCGTCTTTATTGTAGACAGGCGACAGAATCGACTCGCCAATCACTTCACCATTCGTCGTATAGTGGATGGGTTCCTCACCTTGCACCGCCTTTTGGTACATTCTGTTCAACAAAGCTGCTTTTTCTTCCGGATATACATCCTCGATTCGCTTTCCGTATGCTTCCTCGGATAGATCTGCAACTTGCATAGCGGCTGGATTCATCAGTACGTAGCGGAAGTGGTACTCTTTGTCCGCTGATTCTTCCACAGACATAAGGAAGAACATGTCTGACATATGATGAAATAAGCTGGTCAGGATATCCCCGTGTTCACTAATGAGTGTTGCGATGTCGAGCTTTTTCATATCTGTCTTCTCCTGAATGTAGGCTTGTCCCCATTATTATAGTATAGCAAGATAGCCTAAGAAAATGATGAGCCATTGGTAATAAACGGTATTCAAAAAGGGATGCCTATTTAGTGTAGGGTTTACTGCAAGTTAGTGGAGTGGTAAAGTAAGGATATTCGAATACAGGTTGTCTAATCGAAAGAGAACAAGGAGTTTGTTTTATGAGCAAAAAGCTACTTCCGGGCCTCATCCATCGACTTCCACAGAATGCGATGTCTCGGACTATGGGAAAAATTACCGCTTCAGGCTTTAGTCGATTAGCCATTCAACGATACATACGGCACTATCAGATTGATACCTCGATCATAGAAAAACCGGTTAAGGAATACCGCACGCTCAAAGAGTTTTTTACACGTCGCCTGAAGCCAGAAGCAAGACCAATTGCTCCGGGAGCCGATACGATTGTCAGTCCTGTAGATGGTACTGTTTCTCAGCTTGGGGATATTTGCGAGGGTACCTTAATTCAGGCAAAAGGGAAAGAGTTCGATGTGTCCCAACTTTTGGGAGGCTCAGAGGAAGAAGCCAAACGCTACTACGGCGGTAAGTTTATCACGATTTATTTGAGTCCACGCGACTACCATCGGATTCATATGCCGGTTGCCGGTGACCTGACCTGCTACTGCTACTTGCCAGGGCGCTTGTATCCTGTGAATAAGCTGGGAATTGAAAACGTAGACTGCCTGTTTGCGCGAAATGAACGTTTGGTCACTCATATCCAAACGGACGGGCTGGGAGACATGGCACTTGTCAAGGTAGGGGCTCTGTTCGTCGGCAGTGTCAAAGTCTGCTACAATACCGCTACGACCAACATCAAGCATGGTCAGCAAACGCATGAGAAGATTGCTGGTACCCCTCATTATGAAAAAGGGGCGGAGCTGGGCTGGTTTGAATTTGGCTCCACGGTGATCCTGTTGCTGGAGTCTAACCAACTGGAGTGGGCAGCAGGCGTTGAAAAAGGCAAGAGCTTGCTCATGGGTCAACCGCTGTTGAAAAAAGCGTCACAGCCTGAGTAGAATCGAATACACCGATAGAAGAGGAGGTCCAGGGCGTATAGCCTTGGACTTGTTTTTACATCTACGAAGAAAAGTAAAGGCTGTTTTCTAGTCTCCACGACAGCCCAGCTTCATCCGCGTTTCCTAGTCAATCTTTTTTTGCCGAATTATTTTTGTTTTATGGTGAGTATATCCCTGCGAAAATTGACTGAACCTGTTGTTTTCAAGTAAGATCAAAGTTATGTGATACGATTCGGAGGTGGAAAAAATGAGTGCCATTACTCGCAAGGAAGTAGAACATGTAGCTAATCTGGCCCGCTTGCAGCTGACTGAGGAAGAAGCTGAGAGATACACGAAGGACCTGAATGCGATTTTGGAATTTGCAGCCAAGCTAAACGAGCTGGATACGTCCAATATCGAGCCGACAAGCCATGCGACTGATGTAAAAAACGTCATGCGCGAGGACGTCAACCGACCATCCCTGCCACGTGAGGAAGTGCTGAAAAACGCGCCAGACCACGAAGAAGGGCAGTTCAAGGTACCAGCTGTATTCGAATAAGGAAAAAGGATAACGAGAAGGGAGGAACCCACTGTGTCGCTGTTTGACAAGCGATTGTCGGAGATACATAGCGCCCTGCGCGCAAAAGAATTGTCTGTGACTGATCTGGTGCAGGCTTCCATCACTAGCATCAAGGAGCACGATGGAGAAATCAAATCCGTATTGCACGTAGATGAAGAGGGCGCGCTTGCTCATGCCCGTCAATTGGACGAGCGTCTGGTAAAAGAAAATGAGGAATTGGGTCTTCTCTTTGGCTTGCCTGCCGGACTCAAGGACAACCTGATTACAAAAGATGTACGCACAACCTGCGCCAGCAAATTTTTGGCGAACTATGATCCTGTGCATGACGGGACCGTTTCCCAAAAGGTAAAGGAAGCAGATGCTGTTATCGTAGCGAAGCTGAACATGGACGAGTTTGCTATGGGCGGCTCCAACGAAAACTCTGGCTTCTACCCAACCAAAAACCCTTGGAACACCGATTATGTGCCAGGTGGCTCCAGCGGTGGATCGGCGGCAGCGATGGCTGCGCGTCATTTTTACTTTACACTCGGTTCTGATACGGGCGGATCGATTCGTCAGCCAGCCGCTTTTTGTGGCGTTGTCGGCTTGAAGCCAACGTATGGACGTGTTTCCCGTTTCGGACTGGTTGCGTTCGCATCCTCTTTGGATCAGATCGGACCTGTTACGAAAAACGTCGAGGATTCCGCTTATGTCCTGCAAGCGATTGCTGGACATGATGGATACGATTCGACCTCTGCAAATGTAGAAGTGCCAGACTATTTGTCAGCATTGACCGGAGATGTCAAAGGATTGCGCATCGGCGTGCCGAAGGAATTGATTGGCGAAGGAATCGACCCAGAGGTTCGTGATGCTGTTCTGGCAGCGCTGAAGCAGCTGGAGAGCATGGGAGCGACATGGAGCGAGGTTTCCATGCCGCATACGGAATACGCCGTACCAGCGTATTATTTGCTGTCGTCCTCTGAGGCGTCTTCCAACCTGGCTCGCTTTGACGGCGTTCGCTACGGCGTGCGTGCAGACAATTCAGCCAACCTGATTGAGCTGTACAAAGAATCTCGCAGCCAAGGCTTTGGGGCAGAGGTAAAACGTCGCATCATGCTGGGAACGTACGCTCTCTCTTCCGGCTATTACGATGCGTATTACAAAAAAGCACAACAAGTACGTACCTTGATTATTCAAGACTTCAACAGCATTTTTGCTGATTACGATGTCATTTTGCATCCGACTACGCCGTCCACGGCATTTAAAATCGGAGAAAATGCAGATGATCCGGTCAAAATGTATCTGGAAGACATCTGCACCGTGCCTGTCAATCTGGCTGGCTTGCCAGCAATCAGTGTGCCATGCGGCTTCGCTAAAAGCGGACTGCCGATTGGCCTTCAGATTGTGGGCCGAGCGTTTGATGAATCCACTGTGCTGCGCGTAGCACATGCCTATGAGCAATCCGTGGGCTTTCACCAGCGCAAGCCGGAATGGGTAAGGGGGTAAGGCGTCATGAGCAAGTACGAAACCGTCATCGGCTTGGAGGTTCACGCCGAGCTATCAACGAACAGTAAAATTTTCTGCGGTTGCAAGACAGAGTTTGGTGCGCCGCCAAATACGCATACCTGCCCAATCTGCTTGGGACATCCAGGCGTGCTTCCGGTAACCAACAAGCAGGCTGTGGAATTCGCCATGAAGGCAGCACTCGCACTCAATTGCGAAATTTCCCGCGAGACCAAGTTCGACCGTAAAAACTACTTTTATCCGGATTCGCCAAAAGCGTACCAAATCTCGCAGTTTGATCAGCCAATCGGCTACAATGGCTGGATCGACATCGAGGTAAACGGTGAGACAAAGCGCATCGGAATCACGCGCCTGCATCTCGAAGAAGACGCTGGTAAGCTGACGCACAGCGACTTTGGCGGAGAATCCTTGGTAGACTTCAACCGTGTTGGTGTGCCTCTGGTAGAGATCGTTTCCGAGCCAGACATTCGCACACCGGAAGAAGCCAGAGCGTATCTGGAAAAGCTCAAGGCGATTATCCAATACACCGAAGTATCCGACGTTCGCATGGAGCAAGGCTCCCTGCGCTGTGATGCCAATGTATCCATCCGTCCGTATGGTCAAGAAGAGTTCGGAACCAAGGCAGAGCTGAAAAACATGAACTCCTTCCGCAACGTACAGATGGGCTTGGAGTACGAGGTGCTTCGTCAAGCGGAGGTGCTTAATTCGGGTGGCAAGGTCGTACAGGAAACGCGCCGCTGGGATGAAGCCAACAAGAAAACCTTGACGATGCGTTCCAAAGAAGAAGCGCACGACTATCGTTACTTCCCAGATCCTGATCTGGTACGCATGCAGATTTCCGAGGAGTGGATTGAAGCTGTTCGCGCTTCGATCCCTGAGCTGCCGGATGCGCGTCAGGCTCGCTATGTAAACGAGTTTGGCCTGTCGGCGGCAGATGCAGGAGTGATCACGATCTCCAAAGAAACTGCGGATTTCTTTGATGAGACAGTGAAGACTGGGGCAGATCCGAAATCGGTTGCCAACTGGCTGATGGTAGACCTCTTGGCGCACCTCAATGCCAACAACCTGGAATTTTCCGATGTGAAAATGACACCGCAAGGCTTGGGCGAAATGATCAAGCTGATCGGGGACGGCACGATTTCCTCCAAAATTGCCAAAACCGTCTTTAAAGAGATGGTGGAGACTGGCAAGGAGCCGAAGAAGATCGTCGAGGAAAAAGGTCTGGTGCAAATCAGTGACGAAGGCGCACTCCGCCAAATCGTTATCGATGCGGTCAACTCCAATCCGCAAGCGGTAGCAGACTACAAATCCGGAAACGAGAAGGCCGCAGCTTTCTTTGTCGGCCAAGTCATGAAGCAGACCAAAGGCAAAGCGAACCCGCCAATGGTTAATAAATTGATTCAGGAAGTATTGAACAGCCTGTAGGCAATAAGTCCAAACAGCACTTTCCAAACGGAGGGTGCTGTTTCTTTTGTCATGCATCATTGGTCATGTGCTAAATTATACCAATCGAGGTAATATAGACAAAGGAAAGCAACGCCAAGTGAGAGGGAGAAATCCGAATGAAACGTAATGTTCAAAATGCCGCAATGGTTCTATCAGTAGCAACGATCCTATCAGCTCTGCCTGTTGCAGCTTTGGCAGCCAGTCCGCAAGCACTCGCTCAAAGCAGCACAGCTACAGCAGCTTCGGAAAGCTTTACGCTTCCTGCATCAGCGCAAAAAATTGTATCTGCGCTGGAAAAGCTCGAGCCGGGACTAAAGACGCTAACCGATCGGCAAACGGAAAAGAGTGAAACCTTCATCTATCTGGATTGGCTGGATCCTAAGAATGAAGAGTCCTATGCCTTTTTCACCTTTGATCTGAAAACGGGCAATTTAATCAGCTATGAGGCTTACTTAACCAGCTGGAGAACGGAACAGAGGGTGACAGAGGATGCGACCTTGAAAAAGGTAGAGCAGGCTGTTGTGGAGGTTTTTGGCGCAGATAAGCGCAAAACGATGGGGAATCCGAGCCTGTCTACTTACGAAGAAGGATCCGGAGATGAGATGCGCGAGCTGCTGATCGGTTCACGGATGGTTTCCTATCCCGCCTTGTTGAACGGACTGGAGATAAACGGGAGTAATTTCGGGATTGGGTTTAGTACCGATTTGGCTGGACATATCGAGGAAATCAACGTCCGTGAAGCCAATTTAAAAGATGTAAAGGTACCAGATGTGAAAACAGCGCTGACTCCAGAAGCCGTCAAAAAGCAATACTTTAACACGGCAGCTTTTGACCTCGGCTATGTACAGGATGGAAAAGATGGCAAGCCTGGCATGCACTATGTCCTCCGTTATGCTCCAACGTTTGATGCGACATCAGGCAAACTGCTTGATGAATGGCTCGGCATAGAAATCGCAGATGATACGAAGCGAAAGGATGCCAATTTGAAAAATATAACGCTGAAGCCGCAGGCGAAATCTCTTGCTGTGAAAGGGGAAGAGGATGTGCGAAAGCTTGTGGTCAGCATGTTCGGAATTGATGTGAAGGAAGAAGATTGGTATTTTTCGCAAGAGAGCGACGAAGAGTCGGTTACCTACTCTTTCTCCAATGACAATTCGGATTCGATTTCGGTCACTGTAGATGCTGTGACGGGGCTGGTAACGGACGCCAGTCACTGGGAGGAGAAAGTAGAGAGCAAGACTGTTCTATCAAAAGAAGAGGCTTTGAAAAAGGCGATTTCTTTTATCGAGCCATACGCAGTGTCTACTTCTAGCAATGTGCAGGTAGAAATCTATGATCCGGTCAATCCTGCACCATTGGCAGATTGGATGAAGGAAATCGATAAAGAAATGGGCGTCGAAGAAGAAGGACCCGGTCATATTTACGGATTCAGTTTTAATGAACTGCACAAAAATACCCCTGTTCTGGATCGCTACTACTGGGTGCTCGTGGACAGCAAAAACGGCAAGATTGTACAGTTCTCTACAACCTTGCCGATGAAGGACGCTACTTTCTCAGAACCAAAGGTGGCAGTGACAGAACAACAGGCAGCAGAAAGCTTTGTGAAAAACTTGCCGCTGAAACAATCGTACGTCTGGCCAACGTACTATGGAACAAAAGGTCCTGAGCTGAAGCTGATCTATACCATCGACACTAGCAAGGGCTGGCCTTATGTGGATGCGATGGATGGGACATTAAACTTCGATGAATAGGACCCAGGCAGGATCATGCGGACAGTTTTTCCAGCATAAGCTCCAATAATGCAACAGCCTTGCGTTCCAGGCTCTCAATTCCTTGCAGAATAGCAGCAGCCTGCTTGCTTGGTTCAGAAGCATTCGGCTCCCCACCAGACGGGAATGGAAAAAGCTTGCTCAGCTTGGCAAATTCATCTGCGATTTGCCCGTACAAAGCTGAAGCTTCCAGCACCGTAGGACGAATCTCATCAAAAGCCGGATCATTCCACGTCGCAGCGATCTCACTCCAAAACAGGGAGGCGTTGCGACGTGCATTTTCCGCGACTGCTATTGTGTAGGCGTTGCCGTTTGGTTCGATGCCGCCTTGCTGGAAAGCCTCAAGCCATGCGGTATAGGCCATCAAGCCGTTTGTGCAAGCTTTATCCGATCCGGCACCAGCGTAATGACGAAGCGCAGCACCAATTGCTTTTGTCAGCATGGTTTTTTGATCGATCTCTACTGTTTTTTCGATAGCCAGTACGAACAATTCCTCTACCAATCCGCGCCCCAGATGTTCAAAGGCGATCGTTTTGTCGTGACCGCAGTTATCCCCTGCATACAGCTGCTTGCTGTCGTCATCGTACCCGTAAATCAAACCAAACTCAGGGATAAACAAATCCCAGGCAAGAACCGGATACCCACGATCGATGGAGCGGTGAACGAGCTCCAGCGCTTGTGGCAGAAGTGTCGGCAACGGGCGCTTCTCGCGGGCGTCAGCACCTAAAAGAGTAGGAGAGACATGGTTTGCATTGGGTGCTGGTGCACAATCGGCTGACTCGCCGCCTACGACCCGTGACTCAAAGCCCATATTGCGTAGACCCTCCTGCAACACATCGGCAAAAGGAAACATCGTTGGGCCTGCGATATGGATTTCCTTTGGAACGACAGTCAAGCGGAAAGCATGCCCGCTAAGGCCGAGTACCATTGGAAGAGACATTTTGCGATCGGTATATTCGACTAATCCATGCAAGGCAGCAGCGCATGTAATCCATGTTGGCAGTGTGAATGCCTCCGGTTTTCTCAGTACGGCTTGTTTCATTATTCCCGCATCCTTTCGAGTTTTCATGTATTGGTCAACTACGACGCGGGTTTTTTCCTGAATCAGTTTTTTGCGGGAACGAGACAGAACTTGATAGACATTGGCCTGAGAAATTTCGAACAATCGTCCAATCTCCAGCGGGGACAGATGGTCGAAAAAGTGGGATTCCACGATGCGACGCTCCCGTGGATTCAGGCAATGCAGCATGCCTGTGATCGTCTGCAAGAGCTCTCGGCGCATGACAATCTCAGATGGATCGCCGGTGTGCTCCATCGCAGGTGACCATGTGCGACCCAGACGATGCAAGATACTGTCCAAGTCTTCCCAATCAGTTGGTTCCATCTCATGTGACGGGTTGATCAGTCCAGTGAAAAGCTGCTCCCGTTTGTGCGGTCCTTTTTGCAGGCGAGTGTATGCCTGATTGCGCACGATACGGTGAAGCCAAGGAAGAAACCGCCGACTGTCCACGAGCGTACCCAAGTGCAAAAAGGCACGGATAAGGGCATCCTGCACAATATCCTCCGCCAGAAAGGCCTCACGTGTATACGAGCGAGCATAGCCGTATACTTTGGAGCGGTGACGTCGAACCAGCTCCCCGAAGGCTTCCTGATCACCGGATTTTGCTCGTTCTACCAGCGTTTCGTCTTCTTCGTATGTTTCTTCCTGTTGCAGCAGCTCTGCCTGATAACCTACGTGTTCCATCGCAAAAACCCCTCGTTGTTAGTTGACATATAGCATAGACTTCGGATGCTTTGATTTTCTGACAGCCAATCTACACTTTTTTTAAAAAAAGATACAAGTGGCAGATTTGTAAGAAATTCCACTCTCCCCTATAATGAACATACACGATGAAAAAGGGGGAAGGAAGTATGACGAAGCTGATTTCAGTCACAGGAGAAAGCGTGCCACCGGGAAAAGGTGGATCACCATCCGATACATTTGATCGTTCCATCGCTATATGGGAAGAAAACGGCAAGCAAAAAACAGTAACGGTTACATATGTACGCTATTTCGGCAAAGTATTGGCAGAGCGAGGCATCTACGACCAAGATGCAGAAAGCATTCCTGTGAGCCACCTGGTTGCCGTGTTATTTGAGGAAAAGCATCCCGGAATAAAGGAAAACCGTCATTATATCAATAATATAGATGAATTTGCTGAGCTGTTTGCTGACTTTTCGTTGTCCAAATGGAAGGAACGCTACCCGGGCGTGACAGGAGTTTCCCAAGCATAAGCCTAAGTCTGACTGCTTGGCTGGGGAGATTCTTTTGTTCAACTGTCGAAAAATTCTGATCGGTAAATGTGAATATATGCCAGATGTTTTGGCTGGGCATGCTATGAATCAACCAATTATTGGAGGTCATGTGCATGTTCCCGTTTTGGCTATCTACTTTTCTTACGCTCTCTATCCTGCAGCCTGGTGCATTCCTTTACGAGCAGGGGAAAGCTGTCACGCAATTGTTGACCGTGCAGGAGTTCGATGCCTTTTTGCAGGACTGGAAACAGGGACAGGTGCTGGCGCTTCGGCATCCGTTATTTGATCTGACGCGCGTATCCGCTGGGGCTGGCGGAGTGGAGGCTATCTCGTTTGCAGGGGTGGCCCATGGTCAGCGTGGTGACATCTCCCTTGTCTTTTATACAATGGATGGGGATCAGGTGTACACTCCACCCGGTACGGTCGCGAATGCGCATGTGGACGAAAAACAAAAAGAGTTTCACATTGCCGCAGCAATCCCACGACTTCTACAGGGCCGCATAGGGGTTGTACAAGTGACATTTCAAGGAGAAAAACGGGCAGCGTACTTGCTCAAGGTACAGTTTTAACGATTAGAAATAGAGCTTTGGGACAGGAGGACTGCTGTTGATTGAAGTAAAACAGGTCAGCAAGCGATTCGGGACAATCACAGCAGTTGAGGATGTTTCGTTTCGCATAGAAGCTGGCGAGGTATATGGACTTCTGGGGGAAAACGGCGCGGGAAAAACGACGACGATGCGCATGATGGCGACGATTTTGCAACCGACAGAAGGAGATATCGAAATTAGCGGGTTTTCTGTCCAAAAGGAGCCTGTAGAAGTACGCCGTCGTATCGGCATTTTATTTGGGGGCGATGTGGGCTTATACAACCGTTTGTCGGCAAGAGAGAATATTGCCTATTTTGGCAGTCTGTATGGCCTGGAGCAGAGAAGGCTGCAGGAGCGGATCGACAGCCTCAGTCAGATGCTTGAAATGGAGTCGTTCATTGATCGACGCGTCGGTGCTTTTTCGCGGGGGATGAAGCAAAAGGTCGCCATCGCTCGCACATTGGTTCACGATCCAGACGTGATTTTACTCGACGAACCGACGACAGGACTGGACGTAACGGCAGCCAATATTTTTCGGCGGATGGTTGGAAAGCTTCAGGACGAAGGCAAAACGATCCTGTTTTCCAGTCACAACATGGGGGAAATCAACAAGCTGTGCAAGCGCATAGCGCTCATCCACAAGGGACGGCTCCAATTTGCAGGCGGGCTGGATACTTTGCGAGAGCGATTTGGCATCTCAGACTTGGATGATATCTTCATGGCGGTGGTCGAAGGGAGCCAAACCTGATGGGTAGACGCGTCATCTGGACGGTTTTTCAGAAAGAAATGCTCGATTTGTTTCGTGATCGAAAGGCATTGCTGGGAACTTTTTTGGTACCGCTCGTCATTATTCCGTTTGTATTCTTTTTACTCGGCATGTCTTATAGCAATGTGGAAAAGGAAGCGCGTGCCTATATTCCGATTGCTGTCAACGGTTCGTCCGGGTTGGTGGCTTCGCTCCAAACAATTCCTGGCGTGAGTATATTGCAGCCGAGTAACCCGGAGCAGGCTCTGCAAGAAGGGCAGCTGCGGGCAATAATCACCATTTCCCCCACGTTCGAGGAGCGGGTTAAAGCAGGGGGGACCGGAGAGGTCGTTGTTGCATTCGATTCCACAAATCAAAAGTCGGTGTACGCACGCACTGTGATTGAGAAAACCGTAGAGGCATACAGCAAAGAAATCGTCGTGCAGCGCTTGAAGCAGGCGGGGATGTCCGAGCAGGCGATCAAGCCGATTACGTCTACGTACCAAAATGTGGCGTCAGAGGAAAGGCTGTCAGGCGGTATGCTGGCGGGAATTATTCCATTGATGCTCGTTGTTTCACTCGCGTCCGGTGGGATAGCAGCTGCCAATGATCTGGTTGCTGGAGAAAAAGAGCGAGGGACGTTGGAATCGCTGATGACTGCCCCGATAGCGGCGAATCACATTTTGACGGCCAAGCTCATGGCTGTGATGGTAATGAGCTGCATGAGTGCCCTGGCCTCTCTCGTGTCTCTCTCGCTTGTGCTGCGTCTGGGGCCACTGGAGATGGAAAGCGGTTTTTCTCTCAGTTTCTTTTCGCCTGTGACTCTGCTTGTCCTTGTGCTGACGATTTTGGTGCTTGCAGCTACCTTTGCTGCTTTGGAGCTGGTTTTGAGCACGATCGCGAAGTCATTTAAAGAGGGACAGACGTATATGAGCGGTGTTATTTTTCTGGCGATGGTACCTTCCTACATGATGATGCCGCTCAATCCAGTAGACATCCCGGGCTATTACTACGTGCTTCCTGTCTTTAATGGGGTAGCGCTTTGTAAGGAAGTGTTTTACGGAAGAGTGGAGCCGCTACATGCGTTGGTTGGGCTGGGGAGCTCGCTGGTGTACGTAGCGATCATAACCGTGATGTCCTCACGTTTGTTCCGCAAAGAAGGGGCGGTTGTGAAAAACTGAAAGCCTCTTGATCCCACGTCGTTGCAATATCGGAAAGCTGGTGAATTGTCGTGAAGCCCCTCTATTTGGGTGTCTTGTATGTTTTCATATCTGCTGCTTGCTTTGGGGTTATGTCGATTTTTGCTGTGTACGCGTACGGGGCGGGTGTAACTGTATCGACCTTGCTTTTTTTACGGTTTCTTTTCGCGGCAATCCTGTTTTTCGGGTTACTCGTATTGCGCAAGGAAGGCTTGCGGCTGGTGAGGAAGCAGGTTGTGGCTTTATTTGTACTGGGCGGTGTCTTGTATACCTTGCAATCGCTCAGCTTTTTCTCTGCTGTTCAGTATATTCCGACATCTATGGCTGCACTCTTGTTGTACACGTTCCCGGTATTTGTGGCTGTGCTCACCTATTTTGTCGAAAAAGAACCGCTACGGCGAAAAACGATTTTGGCCATGCTGATCTCTCTTGTTGGTCTGGGACTGGTGCTTGGGCTATCCTTTGGGGGGATTCAACCGATCGGGGTCGTGCTGGCACTCGCAGCTGCCCTGTTTTACTCCGTTTATATCGTTGTGGGTAACCGGGTGGTAAAAGGGCTATCGCCGTTTGTGACTGCCGGATATATTTCCTTATTCGCGGCCATTTCTACATTCTTTGTGGCGCAAAAGGATGGCGGGCTTGAGCTATCGTTCGGTGCTGTTGGCTGGTGGGCGCTGGCGGGGATTGTTGTGTTTTCTACCGTGATGGCGATTGGCTTTTTCTTTCAAGGGCTTCAGCTGATCGGTTCTACCAAGGCATCTGTTTTGAGTACACTTGAGCCGGTTGTGACGATCGTTTTCTCAGCGCTGTTATTCGGAGAGTCATTTACTTTGCTACAGCTGTTGGGAGGGTGTGCGGTGCTGGCTGGAGCTGTTTTGATCGTTTCTGGTCAGGAGAAGCCTGCAGCTGTGGAGGTAGAAAAGTCAGTGCTGAATCGTACAAAGGCTTTGTAGGGTACTGATGCGCATATTTTCATCCGAAAAAACGCTCCTATCGATGTCGTGAGTTCACGATCGCAGGAGCGTTTTCTTATGGATAAAAGTCGCTTAGTTTTCAAATCGCGAGCGAATAAGCCAGCCAGCTCCGTATACACCAGCATCATTGCCAAGAGTGGCAGGAAGGATTTCGGTGGATTCTACGACATACGAAAAGGGGATAAAGCGGGCAAAGGAAGTGCGAATGCGGGAAAAAAGAATTTCGCCTGCTGCTGCAACACCGCCACCAATGATGAGTTTAGCTGGATTCAGCACGATAGCGAGATGCGAGAGGGCGAGACCCAAATAAAATCCAACCTGATCGACGATGGCAACGGCTGCCTTGTCTCCAGCGTTGGCGGCAGTTAGAACATCCTTTGCCCGAATACTGCCGGTAACTGCAAGCACTTTGGCTAACATCGGGCTTTTTCCGTTGGCAGCGGCTTGACGTCCTTCGCGGATGATGGCTGTGGCAGATGTATATGTCTCGAGACAACCCGTCTTGCCGCAATTGCAGTTAGGTCCTTCTCCGGGCGTCACCGTGATATGACCGATCTCTCCGCCTACCCCATTGATCCCGGAGATGACATTGCCGTGCAGGATGACACCGCCACCGACGCCTGTTCCCACCGTGATCAGAACCAGGTCCTGTGCGCCTTGACCTGCTCCGCGCCACATTTCTCCTAGTGCGGCTATGTTTGCATCATTGTCCACTGCGACAGGCAGACCTGTCAATGAGTGGAGCTTTTCTTTTAAGAGGACGGGTTGTTTCCAATGCAGATTGACTGCTTGCAGGACGACTCCGTTTTTTGTATCGATTGGACCCGGGATGCCAACTCCAATCCCGCAGACCTGATCACGGTTGTAGCCATGCTTTTCAAGCAGTGTGTTCATCATAGCGGTGATTTTTTGCAAAATGCCGTCCTCGCCCAAGGCGACAGGTGTTGGCTCCTGTGTTTTCGTCACCATCTCGCCACTTGGGGTAATCAGAGCCATTTTGATCGCGGTACCCCCAACATCAACACCTACGATGATTTGATCCACAACCGTCCCTCCGATCATTTGGATTCCCATCTTTTTCTATCTTAACACGCCCAAGACAGCATAGCGATTCCCAAAAATGGCTATAAAGGATATGATGGAAGAGAGTACACCCGTGAGCGAGGGAAGGAAGAAGGGATCTGCCTTGAAACGAGCCAGATTAATCTACAATCCAAGCTCCGGCCGGGAGATTGTGCGTCGGAGATTGCCAGATATTCTTGAGTTAATGGAATCGGCCGGATATGAGACGTCGTGCCACGCGACCAGAGGGGAGGATGACGCTACTGAGGAGGCTGCCCGTGCGGTTGCCCGCGGCTTTGATGTCATCATCGCAGCTGGTGGAGATGGAACGATTTACGAAGTAGTAAACGGGATGGCGGAGCTAAAGGCCCGTCCATCGCTTGGAATCATCCCCTGCGGAACGAGCAACGATTTTGCCCGCGCTGTCGGTATCCCGAAATCGATCAGCCGCGCCACCGAGATTATTACCAACGGGAAAAAGCGCAAGGTCGACTTGGGGCGGATTAATAACCGCTATTTTATTAATATCGCCGGCGGCGGCTCGCTGACTGACCTGACCTACGAAGTGCCGAGTAAACTGAAAACCATGATCGGACAGATGGCGTATTACGTCAAAGGATTGGAAAAACTGCCATCACTGCATCCCATCCGCGTCCGTCTGGAAACCCGCAAAGAGGTACTGCTGGACGAGGAAATCATGATCTTTCTCATTGCCAATAGCAATTCGGTTGGCGGCTTCGACAAGCTCGCACCGGATGCAGATTTATCAGATGGAAAGCTGGATGTCATCGTGGTAAAAAAGACGAATATTGCGGAGTTTATTCGCCTGGCGACACAGGCAGTGCGCGGTGAGCATCTAAAAGACCCGAACGTTTTGTATTTCCAAGCAGATTACATCAAGGCCACTTCACCAGGGGGAGAAACGGTTCAGCTCAATCTGGACGGTGAGCATGGCGGGCAGCTGCCTTGCGTGGTAGAAGCGCTGCCTGGGCATATCGAGTTGTTCGTACCGTAGGAAGATAGTAAAATGAATAGAACTAGCCGTGGGGATGCTGCAGAGCATCCCTCGCGTTCATCCTAGAGCGAAAAATAACCTGGAATATAGATAGATGAAAAAAGGAGCAATAAATAGTGGCGAAGACAACAAAGAGGCGGCGCGGACCGCAAAAGGCAGCGAAAGTAGAGCTTGACGTCCCTGTGCGTGTCGGACAAACCGTGGAAGTGGAGATAACCGGACTAAACCATGAGGGAGCCGGGGTAGGCCGGGTTGAGGGATATACGCTTTTTGTAGATGGGGCACTTGCAGGAGAGCGTATTCGTGCTCGCGTCGACCATGTGAAAAAGAACTTTGGCTTTGCCAAGCTGTCTGAGGTCGTGGAGGCGAGCGAGCATCGCTTCATGCCCCCCTGTCCGTTGTACGACCGGTGTGGCGGCTGTTCCTTGCAGCATCTCGCCTACGAGGAACAGCTGCGACACAAGCAGCAGATCGTTCGAGATAATCTGCGGCGTATTGGCGGTTTTTCGGTGGAGGGAGAAGGCGCGATTACGGTTCACCCGACACTCGGCATGAGCGATCCGTGGCGCTACCGCAACAAGGCACAGGTACCGATCGGCGAGGAAAACGGCGCATTGGTCGGTGGCTTTTACGCGGAAAAATCACACTCCATCATCGACATGAACGAGTGCCTCATCCAGCATCAGGCCAATGACGATGCGGTCGCTGTCGTGAAGAAAGCAGCGACCAAGCTGAATATTGCCCCATATGACGAGGTGCGTGGGACAGGCTTGCTGCGTCATGTCGTGGTCAAGGTAGGCGTGAAAACAGGCGAGGTCATGGTCGTACTCGTGACGACAGAAGAGACCATTCCGCAGCGCGAACAGCTGGTGGAAGCAATTCGCTCGCAGGTAACGGGAGTGGCGAGCATTGTTCAAAATATCAACCCGGACAAGACCAACGTCATTTTCGGCAAAAAGACCGTCACGCTTTGGGGAAGTGACGTCATTTATGATTATATCGGATCGATTAAGTTTGCCATCTCGGCGCGTTCTTTTTATCAGGTGAATCCGGAACAGACGGAAGTGCTGTATAACAAAACGCTGGAGTATGCAGGGGCGACGGGTACAGAAACCGTCATCGATGCGTATTGCGGTATCGGGACGATCTCGCTCTTTTTGGCGCGGAAGTCACAGCATGTTTATGGGGTAGAGATTGTGCCGGAAGCTATCGCTGATGCGAAGCGCAATGCCGAGCTGAATGGGCTGGGTAATGCTACTTTTGAGGCGGGGCCTGCGGAGCTCGTGATTCCGGCGTGGAAAGAGAAAGGGATTCGTGCGGATGTGATTGTGGTTGACCCGCCGCGCAAGGGCTGTGACGAGGCGTTGTTGACGACGATTTTGGAGATGCAGCCGGAGCGGGTGGTTTATGTGTCCTGTAATCCTTCGACGCTGGCAAGGGATTTGAAGGTGCTAGCGGAGCGGTATGAGGTGAAGGAAGTGCAGCCGGTGGATATGTTCCCGCATACGGGGCATGTGGAGAGTGTGGCACTACTGGTTAGAAATGATACAGACGCGTAAGACCCTTATAAATAAAGGGGATTTCCAATAGAACAGTTTGTTGGTTTTACTAATACAGTTTCTTATTATGGAATTGGCGATAAATTGGTGTTAAACAGCTGCAAAAAATACCCTAACTAAGCATAATTCTTCAGATAATATACATGAAGAAGGCACATCTGTTATATTCAACAGTAAGCAAAGAACCCGAACGATTGTAATTTCAATTACTCGGGTTCTTAAGCTTCTTTTGGATTTTTGAAGGGAATAACTTGATCAAATTTGTTGGCGGCTTCTTTATCAGCTTTTGCTAAGACATGACCGTATATGTGGGTCTGTCAAGAATTTCGTGTAAACTCAATCAACCTAAATATATGAAAAGGTTTCATCCCCCTAATTCGGACATCTTTTTCGGAACCAACAGGGTCAAGGGCGTAAGGCGAAGCGTACCCTTGACGTGTTGGGGGTAGAAAAAGACAATCCCTTCGGGGATGAAGCCTTTCTTTTATTGGTTATCGAATGTGTGGTCGTACGCGCTCCTCAAAGAAAACAGAAAGTTGCATGAGAATCTGCCCCCAATTGTGGACCCGTTCCGTCACTTACGTAGGACATCCATCGTTACGAGATAAAGCATTTTGAGAAGAGCATCGTCTGTGGGAAAGACGGCTTTTCCCTTCGATACTTTACGAAGTTGTCGATGGTAACTTTCAATCACGTTGGTTGTATAGATCAGCTTTCGAATCTCTGGAGGATATTTTAAAAAGGTCGCAATCTCATCCCAGTTGGTGCGCCAGGAGCGTACCATCAAGGGATACTTACTTCCCCAAGTTTGCTCAAATTGATCGAGTTCTTCACGTGCAGCTTGCTCCGTTGGAGCTTTGTAAATAGGTTTTAACTTAGCCGTAACTTTCTTTAAATCCTTAAAGGAAACATATTTAATGGAGTTCCGGATTTGATGGATGACACACTTCTGAATCTCTGTCTTTGGATAACACGCTGAAATGGCCTCCGTAAAGCCTCGGAGGTTATCAACGCTCGTAATGAGAATATCCTGGACTCCACGGTTTTTCAGTTCATTGAGTACATGCAACCAGAATTTAGCTGATTCATTTTCGCCAATCCAGATCCCAAGAACATCTTTATGACCGTCAAGGTCAATTCCAATGACCATATAGGCAGCTTTGTTGACGATAGCCCCGTCCTGTTTTACTTTAAAGTGGATCGTGTCTAAGAAAACAACGTCATAAACCGATTGCAGAGGGCGATTTTGCCACTCTTTAATCAGGGGAACGATTTTGTTCGTGACATTAGAAATGAGTGTTGGTGAGACTTCGATGCCGTAGAGCTGTTGCAGATGGTCTTGGATATCATGTGTGGACACGCCTTTTGCATACATCGCGAGGATTTGATCTTCGATCCCTGTTATATTGGACTGATGCTTCTTTACAATGGCAGGCTCAAATTCTCCCTCACGATCACGTGGGACTTGAATGTCCACCTCGCCATACTCGGAACGAACCGTTTTTTTGCTGTATCCATTACGGCTATTTGTTGTCCGCTTGTTTTTCATGTCATGCTTGGCGTATCCAAGAGAGGACTCCATCTCAGCCTCGAGCCATTTCTTGGATCGTTTCAGCAAATAAATCCTTTAGAGCTGACTGTACGTCGTCCATAGACTTCATATTTTTCTCTTTGATCCACCGCTTGATCTGCTCTTTTGATATCATAAAAATCTCCCAACCTTTCTAAGACTCATTGTAGTTTAGAGGTTGAGAGTTTACACAGAATATTTTACAGACTCCTGAGATTCCTTGATAGATAAGGAAGTCGGGTCTAATACTTTATTAACACGAAACACCATTGTCAGACCAATGGCGAGGGTAATGTTCTATGCTTATACGTTTGTATCGAAATAAAGCCGGTATCCTTTACGTGAAGGCTACCGGCTATTCCGTTATGGCTACTTTCATTGTGTCCCCACTGTGGTTTGATTTAGCGCTGCACGGAGACCACGAGCCAAACCTTCGGTTTTAGGGGTCCTGTTGCTCTAGCTGGCTATATGTATCAAGATCTGGTGGAAAATAGGAATTGGATTTCGGAGGATGATTACAAAGATGGACTCGCCTTAGCACAGCATGCTCCAGGGCCCTTGGCTGCTCAGTTAGGAATTTACCTTGGCGCCATACTTATCGGTGCCTTAATCGCACTAATGACAGGGATTAGCGCAGCGCAGGTTTTGCACACAGTTTTTAGTTGGGTTATTCGAGTTGAGAAGAAGTTACAAAACCACCATTGACAATATAGGGTAGGGGGCTATACTATAAAAACGTCGAACATCGGTAAATTATGGAGTTGTATTGGCGCCGCTATAAGACGGCCGTCGCGAGCGTCAATCACTTTTTCCGGGATCAACCGAGTGATTCGAAAGTAAAGGAGGGTACGTTCATGGGAAATCAAACACAGGCCGCTTTTCTGCCGGATCCGAGACGTTGGAAAGCACTTGCCTTGTTATGTTTGGCAAACTTCATGGTGATCATGGACACATCGATTATCGGGGTTGCACTGCCAGCGATAAAAGAAGCACTTGGATACACGCAAGCGAATTTACAGTGGGTTTTCAACGCTTATGTCATTTTCTTTGGCGGCTTACTCTTATTGGGTGGTAGAATGTCCGACCTTTTTGGGCAAAGGCGCATGTTCATGTGGGGATTTTCGATCCTTACTCTCGCTTCCTTACTTGCTGGTGTTGCCTGGAACGAAGAGTCGCTTAACATCGGCCGGGCGTTGCAAGGTATCGGTTCTGCATTCATTGCGCCGGCAGCCTTAACGATTGTCATGATGTTATTTGGTGGCAATGCGAAAGAACTGGGGAAAGCATTCGGCTTTTGGGGAGCTTCAGCGGCTGCAGGAGGAACTGCCGGAGTATTTCTCGGGGGTGTCATTACCGAGTGGCTTAGCTGGCAGTGGACATTTCTGATTAATATTCCGGTTGGACTCTTTGTCCTTTTCCTTTCACCAGCAATCCTTTCAAAAGGGATGGTCAGAAAAGGGAGTGTCGATATTTTGGGCGCTCTTTCCGTCACTGCGGCCCTTGTCCTAACCGTTTATGGGATTGTGGCGGCAGAACATAACGGATGGAGTTCAACCACTACAATCTGGACACTCATTTCCGCCGTTATCCTGTTCGTTCTATTCCTTATTGTTCAGATGTTTAAAAGGGAACCATTGGTCCCACTGCGAATATTCTCAGCACCGAATCTGGCAGCAGGAAACATTGCTTTGATCATGCTCTCAGGCGCATGGATTCCGCTTTGGTTTTTTCTGAATCTGTACTTGCAGCAAATTTTGAGATTCAATGCTTTTGCGGGCGGTCTTGGGCTGCTTCCCATGACAATTCTCATTATGGTCTTCATGGTTCTCATCACCGGGAAACTCATCGGGAGGTTTGGAATAAAGGCGAACTTAGTCATCGGTTTGATTGCCCTGGGTGGATCTTTGCTCCTGTTCGCTGGATACACTCCCATTGACGGTAACTTCCTGGTAAACGTCCTTCCTGCTTCCTTACTAGGGGCATTAGGTATGTCACTTGCCTATATCCCGGCAACCATGTCTGCGATGTCTGGAGCAAAACCGGAGGAGGCCGGACTTGCTTCTGGTATTGCGAATACGAGTTACCAGATCGGGTCTGCCATCGGACTCGCTGCTATGGTAGCGATTGCTGCTGCAACCACGGGATCACTAACAGGTACGGAACAGGTTGTCGCACTCAACGCAGGGTTTCACCAAGCCTTCTTTTGGTCAGGCATCGTTGCTTTCGTGGGTGCGGTCTTGGCGCTCATTTTTATCCATTCACCTAAGCAAGGAGAGTCTAACGGGCCTACGGCTATATAATCAACCCCCTCTCCAGCCAAAATCAGTTTGGCTGGAGCCTCTTTTTATCAATTATTTGAAATAGGGGGTGGGAGTATAGTATAATCAATAAAAAAGGAGATGACTCGAATGAGCACGGAAACGGTAAACATGGATCAAATAACAGATGAAGAGTCGGCTGGCTGCTGTAACGGAGATCCAGGCCGCAAAAGCCATCATTCGGATAAAGTAAAAAACAGCTTGATCAGCCGTCTGAGCCGGATTGAGGGTCAGGTTCGCGGCATTAAAGGGATGATTGAAAGGGACGCATACTGTGACGATGTTTTGAACCAAATCGCTTCGATCCAATCGGCATTGAACGGGGTGGGGAAGCTCCTGCTTGAACATCACATGAAAAGCTGTGTAATTGAGCGGATCCAGGAAGGCGATACGGAAGTGTTGACAGAGCTGTTGACAACGATGAATAAACTGATGAAATAACGGGAAAAAAAGAAGGCAGCTGTCGAGCTGCTATTTTCTTGGATTTAAATATAGGGTACATGGGTATCCTAAAAATATTGTTGACGCAGTATACCATAGGGGAGTATATTATAACCAAGGGGTCGGTGGAAATGAATCCCAATGAGTCAACGGATTTACATCAACCAAAGAGTCACTTGAATTCAAAAGAGAAATCAGCAATCCAAACCAGACTAAATCGGATTGAAGGCCAAATTCGCGGTGTACAGGGACAGGTGGAACGAAATGAATACTGTGATCACGTTTTGAATCAAATGGCTGCCATACACTCCGCACTGAACGCGGTAGGTAAACTGCTTTTGGTGAATCATTTAAAAACGCACGTGGTAAGCCGTATTCAACAGAAGGATGAAGCGATTCTAGAAGAAACGCTCCAAACATTAAAAATTTTGATGAAATAAAGGAGAGAGTATGATGAAAAATCTTACATTGCAAGTAGAAGGTATGAGCTGCCAGCATTGCGTCATTTCAATCGAAGGGGCGCTTAAAGAACTCGGGGTGAACGGAAAAGTCGATCTTGCGAGCAATACGGTGGATGTAACGTATGATGAAAACCAAATTTCTCTTGAGACTGTAAAAGAAGCGATAGAAGAGCAAGGTTACGAAGTCGTATAAACAATGATGAAACAAGGAAAGGAGTGATTGGTTATGGAAGCAATGGCTTCGAGCGCAAACAAACAAGTCAACTTGCAAATCACAGGCATGACGTGCGCTGCATGTGCGCTCCGAATCGAAAAGGGTTTGAATAAACTGGAAGGCGTCTCAACGGCAAATGTAAACTTCGCCATGGAAAAAGCAAGTGTCGTGTTTGATTCGACCAAAGTCGATGTAAACCGTATCGAAGAAAGCATCAAGAAACTGGGATACGGCATGGCGAAAGAAGTTGTCGATTTCCAACTGGAAGGGATGACATGCGCTGCATGCGCGAACCGAATTGAAAAAGGCCTGAATAAGCTGCCTGGCGTTACGAGTGCAACGGTCAACTTTGCCATGGAAACGGCGCACGTCGAGTATTCCCCGAGCGAGGTTTCCGTAAGCGATATGCAGAAAAAGGTGCAACAGCTCGGCTATAAAGCCATTTTGAAATCGGAGAATGAACCCGCGCATGATCACCGTGAGAAAGAAGTGCAGAATCAAAAACGGAAATTGCTGCTTTCGGCGATTCTCTCGTTCCCACTCTTGTGGGCCATGGTCAGCCACTTTTCGTTTACTTCCTGGATCTACATGCCGGAAATTCTAATGAATCCATGGCTGCAACTGATTCTGGCCACTCCAGTTCAATTTTACGTAGGCAGACAGTTTTATGTGGGTGCATACAAAGCCCTGCGTAATGGCAGTGCCAACATGGATGTATTGGTCTCACTCGGCACATCAGCGGCGTACTTTTACAGTTTATATCTGACAATCGTTTGGTTAACAAGCGGTGGAGGAGCGCACCATGGACCGTCCCTCTACTACGAGACGAGTGCCGTTCTTATCACACTCGTGATCATGGGCAAATTGTTCGAGTCACTCGCTAAAGGACGTTCATCGGAAGCCATCAAGTCCTTGATGGGACTGCAAGCCAAGACTGCTTTGGTAGTCCGAGACGGTCAAGAGCTGTCTATTCCGGTTGAAGAAGTGATTGCCGGTGATCTCGTCCTGGTCCGTCCTGGAGATAAAGTGCCGGTCGATGGGGAAGTTATAGAAGGCATTTCGTCCGTAGACGAATCCATGCTCACCGGAGAAAGTATTCCGGTAGAAAAGAAACCCGGTGACACAGTAATCGGGGCAACTATCAACAAAAACGGCATGTTACAAATAAAAGCAACCAAGGTCGGCAAAGAGACGGCGCTTGCCCAAATCATTAAAGTCGTGGAAGAGGCGCAGGGCTCGAAAGCACCCATTCAAAGGGTTGCAGACGTGATTTCTGGAATCTTTGTTCCTATCGTTGTCGGTATCGCGATTGTCGCGTTCTTGGTTTGGTACTTCTTCGTGACTCCAGGCGATTTTGCTGGGGCGTTGGAAAAGGCGATTGCGATCCTGGTTATTGCTTGCCCTTGCGCATTGGGATTGGCAACACCAACCTCGATTATGGCAGGATCCGGACGCGCAGCCGAGCTCGGCATCCTTTTCAAAGGCGGCGAGCATCTGGAACAGACCCATAAAATTGACGTGATTATTTTAGATAAAACAGGCACAGTCACAAAAGGGAAACCAGAGTTGACGGATGTTCTCATCGACGGTGACGAAACAGACTTTCTCAGACTCGTCGGGGCAGCCGAGAAAAATTCGGAGCATCCGCTTGCAGAAGCGATTGTGGCTGGAATCCGGGAAAAAGGCATCCCACTGCCAGGAACGGAAGCGTTTGAAGCGATTCCGGGCTTTGGAATAAAGGCCGTGGTGGAAGGGAAAGAGCTCCTTATCGGCACACGCCGTTTGATGGAAAGATTCGAAGTGGACGCCAAGGATTCGTATGGCACGATGTCTCGCCTTGAAGAAGCCGGCAAAACCGCCATGCTCGTCGCAATCAATAAACAATACACCGGTATGGTAGCGGTAGCCGATACGATTAAAGAAACCTCCAAGGATGCTGTCAGTCGTCTGAAACAAATGGGCATCCAGGTCATCATGATCACCGGAGACAACGAACGGACGGCAAAGGCCATCGCAGCCGAGGTCGGCATCGAGCATGTGCTTGCGGAAGTCCTCCCGGAGGGCAAAGCAGAGGAAGTTAAGAAACTGCAAGCGCAAGGCAAGCAAGTAGCGATGGTCGGGGATGGAATAAATGATGCGCCTGCTCTCGCGACAGCGGACATTGGAATGGCAATCGGCACGGGCACGGACGTCGCCATGGAAGCAGCGGATGTAACTCTCATGCGTGGTGACCTTTCTAGCATTCCGGATGCAATCTATATGAGCCGGAAAACCATGAGCAACATCAAACAAAATTTGTTCTGGGCACTCGGATACAACACGCTCGGGATTCCGATTGCTGCCATTGGTTTATTGGCACCGTGGGTAGCAGGGGCGGCCATGGCGTTAAGTTCAGTATCCGTCGTTCTCAATGCGCTGCGGTTGCAGCGAGTCAAGGTACCACAAAAATGAATGGAGAGAACGGTTATAAATAGGAAGATGATGATTCTTTCGACTGTACTTACCTTCAGTTTATTAGCCGGATGCGGCAATACCAACGAAAATGCGCCTATCAACGAGAATAACCACACTTCTGGTCATGGCGCAAGTCACGATCAAGCGGAAAATCAAGCAGACAATCACGGGGGACATGGCGCTGAACAAAAACCGGTGTCAGATAACCTGAAAGCTTCGTTTGCTTTCACTTCAGGCAGTGCAAAAGCAAACGAAGAAACGGAAATAGACGTTCAAATCACCAATAAGGACGGCTCGCCGGTAAACGATTTCGAGGTCAATCATGAGAAATTGCTTCATCTGATCATCGTTAATCACGATCTGTCATACTTTGCCCATATCCATCCCGATTTCAAGGGAGACGGTAAATTTACAACAAACAATGCTTTTCCGGCCGGTGGCAAATATAAGATGTTTGCAGATTTCAAACCTGTTGGCGGGTCCACCACAACTTTGAGCGAATGGATGGATGTGGAAGGGAAAGAAGGGGAACATGCTGCCGTCAGACCTGACGCGAAGCTAGTCAAAGTAGTCAACGATAAAGAAATTGAACTCGCTCTGACCAGCATGAAAGCAAAAGAAGATGTCACGTTGACGTTCGACATCCGCGATGCGAAGACGAAGCAAGGAATTAACAACCTGGAGCCGTATTTGGGCGCGGTGGGCCATGTGGTTATTCTTTCACAAGATGCGGGACAGTACCTCCATGTGCATCCGCTTGATGAAAAAGCAACCGGGCCAAAAGCACAGTTCGCGACAGCTTTTCCACAAAGTGGCATCTATAAGATTTGGGGACAATTTCAGCATAGAGGCGAAGTCATTACCGTCCCTTTTATAGTTGAAGTGAAATAATTGGCAACTGGAGAGAGGAGAAGGAACATGGGAGAAAAAATAAAAATAGCCGTCAGCCCTGCGATTCAAACCGGAGGAAGTTTATTTACAGCCGAACAGCTCGCTAAAATCGGTACCGTGGCAGGGCCGGATGCCAAAATTGAAATGACGACTTTCAAACAACTGTATGTTGAGGTTCCCCTTGAGCGGCATGATGCGATCAAGGAAGAGCTCCATCGAGTCGGGCTTGAGGTGTATCCGGCGGGTTTTGCCACCAAAAGCTTGATCGCTTGCAATTTTTGCAAAGGTGCAGAAGAGGCCGGTCTGGAAACAGCGCGTGTGGTAAATCAAGCCATTGCCGGAATTGAAACACCTACGCCAATCAAAATTGGGTATGCCGGCTGTGCGCTCGGCACCAGCGAGCCCCTGTTAAAAGATATCGGTATCGTTAAAATGCGGGATGCCTTTGACATTTACGTAGGGGGAGAACCCAAAGGTCTGAAAGCAGTCCTAGCCAAACAGCTTGTATCCGGCTTATCGGAGGTACAACTGGTGCCGGCAATTAAGAAGATCATCGATTATTATAAGGAAAATGCAAAAGGGAAAGAAAAATTCAGTAAATTCGTCGATCGTATTACATTGGAACAATTGAAACAGATTGCCGGGTAATGAATTAAAATAGAGAGGAGGTGAAGACTGGCTGGAAATAAACGAGTGTGACTATGCACTAAAACCAGCTAATATCTTGTCAATAATTATCTCTAAATTCTTTAAAACTCGATGATATACTAAAGATGCGCATGCCAAATATCCTTCCAGAAACTTACTGGAAGGCTTTTATTGATCTTCTTTGGGATTTAAGCAAAATCAAGGAAAGTTTGTTTGCTTCTTAAAACGGCATAGATCCAATGAAGAAGTTTGTTTACACAAGCTATAACTGCCACTCTGTACGGTTTTCCTTCTTCGCGTTTCTTGTCGTAGAATTCCTTTAATTTTTTATTGCAGGAGCGTCTTAGCCCACAAAGAACCGCAAGGTACAAGGCGTGTCTAAGTCGTTTGGCTGCCCTCTTCCATAATCGCCACAAATACTTTCAGATCGGTTAACTCCATCGACTAACCTCCACTTTAACCCCCTCGATTGTTTTGATGGGGGCATCTATTCTAATCATTTTATTATATGAATTCAACGGACTACAATGGTCTCAAGAAAACTAACCGTGCCAGAGAAGAAGACATTCAACTGAGGCACAAAAGAGGGGGATTTTGAAATGAGCAAATATGCCAATCTTTTTTAGCATTTCAATTGGGTTCCTTGGAATTACCAAATAGGGCGGTACTTTCGCCGATGACCAGAACGAGTGCAGAACGATCCGGGTTGGCGAATGAACGCATGGTCCGATATTACACCCGTTTTGCGAAAGGGGGATTCGGTCTCATCATTACGGAAGGCATCTATCCGGATGTAGCGAACAGCCGAAGCTACGATAACCAACCCGGCATAGCCAATGATGCACAAGCTGAGTCTTGGAGACCTGTCGTTCAAGCGGTGCAGCGCGAAGGAGGAAAAATAATCGCATAACTGATGCATGCGGGCGCCCTTGTTCAGCATGATGGATTTACGCCAATAGCGCCTTCAGTTGTTAAGCCGGTGGGGACGATGCTCGAAGATCACGGCGGCAGCGGGGACTTCGCTGTTCCAAAAGCCATGACCCAGGAGGAGATCTGCAAAACTATCGATGGTTTTGCCCAAGCTGCTCACCGTGCTAAGCAGGTCGGTTTCGATGGAGTAGAGGTCCATGCGGCAAATGGCTATTTGCTCGATCAATTCATTACCGATTATACGAACTATCGAACTGATGATTACGGCGGTTCCACGGAACGTCGCATCCGCATTGTCGCGGAGGTTTTGGAAGCCATTCGCGCCGTTGTCGGCCCTGATTTCGTTGCGGGCGTCCGTATTTCGCAAGGAAAAGTGAATGATTTTCACCATAAATGGGCCAATGGGGCGGCCGATGCCAAAATTATCTTTGAGAAGTTGAGTGCAGTGTGGCCAAGCTACATCCATACTACTGAATATAAGGCGTTTGCACCTGCTTTCGCGGAGGGTGAACCAACGCTTGCCGAGCTGGCCAAACGGTACAGCCGCCTTCCCGTTATTGCCAATGGCAAGCTGGGCGAACCAGAAAGAGCGGAGCACCTGATAGAAATCGGAGATGCCGATCTGGTCGCGATCGGAACGAGCGCACTGGTCAATCCGGATTGGGTGAACAAAGTGCGGGAAGGAAAAGTGTTGAATCATTTCGATCATCATTTCTTGCACCCAATCGCTACACTGAGGGAAGAAGAGGTCGTGATATGAGGCCCGCTAACACTAAAAGCTGTAGATGGACCATTAGTCTGCCCTTAAATGTCATAGAAAGCCACGATATCACTGAACGTATAGAAGAACGTGTTCTACATGAACATAATATTAGCAATGTTCACGTTCATATCGAGCCTGTTGAGATAGCTGTCTGATTAAACCATTTAAATATATCGCCTACGAATAGAGGTATAGTTCAGTCCATTACCAGAGTCCAGTTGCTCTGAGTAAGCATAATTGCATCAATCAGGAATTTGGTACAACCTTTACATATTGCATCGTTCGCGCTTGCGTAATCCATCTTAAAACGTTACAAATTCCTCCATATCATGAATCATAATAAAGCCTCCCTTTGATGCTTGTTTATGTGCCCTTACTGAATCTGCCTCCACTCGGATAGGTATTAGCCATTGTTTTCTAGTATACCTTCCTATGTACTAATAGCGTGGCCTAATTCACCCTGTTAGTAATTGTAAATACAATATTGGACATATGGGTAGACTATCCGTACTTTACTAAACGAGTGGCGGGAGATCGATCCATGAGCGTATTTTGGAAAGCGTGGCAAAAGCAGAAAGAAAGAAAGCGTACTAACTACTTGGATGCATACAGTAAAAAAAGCATGGAAAATGTGCCGGATTGTAAACTTTCTTCCAATCTGCAAGAAAATGAAGCTCTCATTAAGCTGCAACTTCGGGATTGTGATGATCTGGTCGTACGTCATTTCGTGCTAAAAACAGGAGTTAACGCTGCTATTTTTTTTATTGACGGTATGATTGATAGGAAAGTGACCAGTAGACAAATCATAGAATACACGACCTCTTCAAACAGTACCTATGAAAAACCGGTTACAAATGAACTGGAGTCAACGGATCGTTTGAGGCAGGTGATCAGAAACATCCTGTCTGGAACTGTAGTCCTTCTGCGTGACGGACATACGGAAGCACTCTTGAATAATGCACGAGGATGGGAACGGAGGAAAGTAAAGGAGCCACTTGCTGAGCCTGTCGTTCGCGGAGCCCGTGATGGGTTTGTTGAAACGTTGTGCGTAAACACTGCGTTAATACGATTTCGGTTAAAAGATCCAAATTTACGTGTGCGTCACTTAATAATTGGAAAGCGCACGCAGACTGACATAAATGTCCTTTATATAGAAGGCATTGTTAAACCGGCAATTGTTGAAGATGTATTAAAGCGCCTGGATGCGATTAACATAGACGGTGTATTGGAGAGCGGTTACGTCGAACATATGATTGAGGACAGTACGTTTTCTCCGTTCCCCCAGATGCATAACACGGAGCGCCCTGACAAAGTGGTAGGTAACTTATTAGAGGGAAAAGTCGCTATTATGATTGACGGTACTCCATTCGCCTTAATTGTACCGGCTATATTTACTCAGTTTTACCAGAGTCCTGAAGATTATTATGAACGTTTTTACATTGTAGCGCTTATACGTCTCATCCGTACACTTAGTTTTTTCCTCGCACTGTATCTGCCGTCATTATATATCGCGTTTACTTCATTTCATCCTGAAATGATACCATCTCGCTTAATCATGGCCATGTCCGCAGGACGATCTACGGTACCCTTCCCGTCAATGATAGAGGCCTTGTTTATGGAGGCAGCAAGTGAAATTTTGCGAGAAGCAAGTGTTAGACTTCCAAAACCAATTGGACCTACGATCGGCATAGTTGGTGCCTTAGTACTTGGAGAAGCAGCCGTTAAAGCAGGTTTGGTTAGTCCTGTTATGGTGATTATTGTATCTCTCACTACCATTGCATCCTATACTTCCCCCAGCTATAGCACGTCGATATCCACTCGAGTCCTAAGGTTTCCTATGATATTTAGTGCAGGGATATTTGGTCTTTATGGAATTATGCTGCTTACGCTTCTCATAGCGATCCACATGGTGTCGCTCAAACCGTTTGGAGTACCATTTTTATCTCCACTTTCTCCTTTAAATTTGCGGGGTATGATGGATTTTATCATTCGGTTTCCGTTGAAATATCTGAAGAGAAGGCCGTCGATGTTCCATCCGCTAGATAAGGTCCGAATAAATGAAAAGAATAACCAATGATAGGCACGCTGCAACCTCCAGTGTACGCTTTAGATAAAGCTATGGCCCCCTTCCCAAACCGGGTTAGGAGCCATAGCTTTATTAGACGTCATTGAGTTAGGAAGCAGATGGTGATAGAGCCATCAACATGGGCACTTTTTGCCACCGCTTGTTCCTAAACTTCAACTACTCGGCGGAAGGATTAATGCCTATTGGAGGCAAGGGCATTTCGATCGACAGCTTGAGGCGGCTGCTCCAGCCAACCATTTTCAATCAAGATATTTGATCCATCTTCGACATAATTTCCAACTTCCACAAGAAAACGAGCATATTTCGTTACTATATCATGCCTTGCGCACATAGATATTGCATTGCCATAAGACCTTATTCTAACTGCATACATATCCAACTTATGAAACAGCATCAATCGATCCGAAAAGGGAGCAGAAGTGGAGGTAGTCACCAACTGATCAAGGATGGGAGGGGATGTTAAACCTTCCTCCTGCAGGATCCCGCTGAAAGTGTCGTAATGCTTGGTAGCTATTTCTTTCCCTCGCCGAAAATACGCCTTTGACTGATTAGATTTCGCAACCTGACTAAAGCCAATCAATACCGCTTTGCTTGTCGCATTATTTTCAACGTTATCGTAAAGATGAGTGATCTCAAGAGCCTGCAGGGGCCGGACTCGACCAAAATAACCATTGTGAAAGCTGTGTTTCTCTACAAAATCCACTGCTTCAGGATAAGGAATATAGGGTGGCTTGATTATAAGTCCTTTTTTCAGCAATGCAATATTTACGATATTAATGAGGTTGACTGTCTGATCAATACATGTAGTAAAGAACTGTCGAGTATCATCTCTTGTTACCAAAGGAATGGCGATTCCATATAGGCTTATTCCTGCCTTAGCAACATATTTCAGGTAGTGAAGGTAAAATTCATCTTCAAATAATCTAGGCGCTGTTATATCGACATCTTCACTTGTGAATCCTACGGGAACCGGGTAGTTTTCTTTTGCAAATATTCCTTTCAGCGATTGTAAAAATTGCTTAGACAATTGTAAAGCGTGTTCCAGTGTATTCTTGACCTCTTGATCCTCAACATGATTTAGCATATAACTCAACACGCAAACCGACATGGTATTTCCAACATGCGTAGCCCAAAGCTTACCTTGCTCGGCGGACGTTAATTTATCATGATTATTTTGATCCGAATTTTGAAATTGTTGAAATGGACTAGTTTGCTCCTCCACTATGGTTTCCATAAAGAACCCCTCCGTCCAATGAATGTTTCCTTTAAATTCTCGCCAATAATGGACCAAACTATGTTGCCTGTTTATGGAATGCGTTGAGGTAGTTTTCTAAAAATAAACTTCAAAATATTTCCTGTGAAAATGCCAAGAAAGCAACATAACATCGGCAACCATACAGGACCCAATAGTACTCCAAAAATCCGAAAAATAGGGGAATAAATAACGCCTATTGTTGCGAAAAAGGCTGCGAAGGCAAATGGAAAAACGGAGTAAGGGGGAATATCATCTGAAAAGGTATCCCGGTATGCATCATAAATACCAAACATGTATACACACGGATAAAACATTAGCCATTGAAAATCCGTCAATCGAATGGCGATCGGAATGTCACCTTGAAAACTTGCGATGATGATCTGGTTTAAGTGGGATTTCAGATTGATGATGAATTCTAGAGTCAGTAAGATTAATCCCTTTACGAACTTTCCGTTCAATAATTGACCAAACCCCGGTAAGGCAATACTCCACAACATTTTTTCAATTGCTGCGCTTTTAATCAATTTTCCTTCCCTGCCTTACTATTTCAGATACCCTCGTATGACCTTCTTATGCTTCACCTCCTTGTGTGTTAGGATTCCAGAATGGATATATTTTATTTTTGAAAAAAGGCGATTCATCACCACTGAGCACCGTTTGTTCAATAAAAGCATTGCGATGGCAGTTTGGTTTTCTCAAGAATTAATGAAAACACATTAAAGCTAGCCTTTTCAATGTAATAAGTATTATTACTAAAGAGGAAAAGGGATTCGCCTTTTTGTTTTTTCAGGCATCACACGGTTCCGATCAACTACCAAAACGAAAGGGAATATATGGCATGCCCAAGAAACGAGTCAAGCCAGATCCAATGAATGCAATTATCAAAAGGTTGGAGAGCGTACCCGCAGCGGAATTTGGCACGATATTGCGAGTGGGGATCCAGGATGCTCTAATCAAAGAAGACCTGCGCGACCGTAGATATTGGCGCTTAGATGCAAATGGTTCTCTCATCAGGGGGGATGACGGAATCTATGATACATATGACTGTAAACGATACGGCCTACGCAGAAAAACAACGTTGGCCGGTTGTCATCGACGATTATATTACGAGTGCTTCTTTTCCTCCAGTAAGGAAATGATCCGCTCGTTCTGACTCATCATGCGTCGCATTTTTATCTCAATTGATAAAGCAGTAACCGTTAAACGATCGCTACAGTTACAAAAAGAAATCCCATATTAAATGCACCCATTCCCTTTTTTATCCATTTTACAATAGAATGGAGTGAAGAGATAAGAATATGAACACGATATTCGTTCAACTAACGGGTACGATAGCTTAGCAAATACATCAGAGGCTGCTGGAGTTTATCCGGCAGCCTCGTTAAGCTAAAGGGCAGGAAAGTTCCAATAAGTGGTATTATTATTTGTGAGGTGATTATTAATGAGTTGGTTACAAGGTGGACCGTTTTTAGAACTTAGCTTTATATTTAATGAACCAACGAACATTGAAAAAGTCATCTCTAAACTGAATAATACTAACGTTAAAATAGAAGTGCACAACTCGCCGGAATATATTCAGCAATTTTTCGAGGGTTATCTTTATGATGAGGATGATCCACACAGTGTGATGATGCATCGAATAGAAATCAACTTAACTGTGCACACAACCCGACAACGGAGAGCTTTACTGTTTGTTGAGAAAATAAGTTCGGAGTTATTATCATTTTCAATGTGTTTTTTCGGAGCTAAAGATGATGCTCCTGAGTGGAATCAGCCAGGTATAAGAGATGATGAACTTGATGAGTTTATCTGTTTATTAATCTCACTCTATAGAGAGTTAAAGTTTAGCGTGGGTGGTTTAGCAATTGAAGAAGATATGAAAGGTTTGTTTGATGTTAATGAAGTATGGCCAAATGAAAAATATAACTTTGCAAATCTTACTTTCAAAGATAACCTACATAAGTTTCAGGCTATCTTAATAAATCAATCTTTAAATGAAAAATTGCCTGAAGGACTGTACACTTTAATTGATAATTCTTGTATGCTTTATCGAAACGCATTGAACTAACGGGATACGATAGCGTAACGAAAACAAATAGAGGCTGTCGGTGTTCATGCCGGCAGCCTATGCTTAACTAACGGGACAGGTTATTACGATCCAAGACGAACCATTCGAACCAAACGATCCAGTTGAACCAATCGATCAAATTGAATTATAGATACCTGTCTGTCACAACCAAAATTAATACAAAAAATACACCATCTTTTGAATTACAAAATTCGCTTTTTTCTTGGAGCTAGTCCAATTCCTTAACACACTATATTAAGAAGGTGTAAGCCTTAAATGCGTTATGAACTAAAAGAAGAAATTCTTTTACTAATTAATACTAAGCGTGAAGATGATTACTGGGATTTTAAGCAGCAGCATCATACCAATAAAGCTGACCTTTTACTCGACATCATTTGTATGGCAAACAACCGAGTTGATCGAGATGCCTACATCATCTTCGGTATCGCTGATAAGACCTTTGAAGTGGTCGGAGTTGAGAATGACGAAAATCGTAAGAATCAGCAGATGGTTATCGACTTCTTAAAAAGTAAGAGTTTTGTTTCTGGAATCCGACCACGGGTTGAGATTCGGACACTAATTCTAGCTGATCATGAGGTTGATGTTCTGATCGTCAAGAACAGCACTGACACACCTTATTTCCTGACTGACCGATATTCTGATGGTAACAGAACAGTTCCCGCTAACCACATCTATACCCGAGTCGGGGACACCAATACTGACATTGATAAGAGCGCGGACATCAACAATATAGAGTATCTCTGGAAAAAGCGCTTCTTGTTGACGCGTTCTCCCTTCGAGCAGATCATAAATCGACTTGAGAAAAAAGATGAATGGATGAGTGATGAGGATACCTACTACAATA
The DNA here is from genome assembly GCF_046535075.1 of Brevibacillus sp. SIMBA_040. Taxonomy (NCBI): domain Bacteria; kingdom Bacillati; phylum Bacillota; class Bacilli; order Caryophanales; family Paenibacillaceae; genus Brevibacillus; species Brevibacillus sp. SIMBA_040. The sequence goes on along the minus strand of NZ_JAWRXI010000020.1, from coordinate 664 downwards.
TTTACAATCCAGAGTTTACAATCACGATTGAATTTGACGAAGATGATCGTCGTATCTTATACCAGAGTTCTATTCTTATGCAATGTATAATGAATCGACAATGAATCAGATGCCTAGTATAAAGTATTTCGGAACCCAGTTATATGGTAAACAGATAGCATTACTTGACAGTGGCCGGTATTGCACACCAACACCTGATAGGGCTTATCTCTATTTTGGAGAGCACAGGTTAAATGCTGATTACGGATTGAGGTTTTTTACAAAGGATAGTCCTGCTTACAAATTGAATGAGTTCTTGTTCAATGAGGATAGCCATGAAGCGGGGTTTGCCAGAAAGAGATTTTTCGAGGTGGTTTTATTATTTGAGGAAACTCAGGAAAAAGATACGTTTTTAGGCTATGTTCACATCAATAAGAAGGACTTCTTGGATAAATATGAATCACTTAAAGATACATATTCATGGATTGAGTCTAAAAACAACCGTCAGCGTGAACATATTGTAGATGGCTTAAAGACTGGAAAGGTATTGATCCAGATGCTAGAAGAGTTTCGACAAAGTGGCTCAAAACTATAGTTTGTTCCACAAGTGTATTTGGCAAGCAAAAAGTGCAGAGTTCGGCAACCATTTTGTGCATAGCCTTGCCAGGCTAAATTTTCTTTATTA
>NZ_JAWRXI010000068.1:0-401 GCF_046535075.1 Brevibacillus sp. SIMBA_040 | reverse complement strand
AGGCCGAAGGGGACGGTTTGCTAAACCGTTAGTATGCGCAAGCGTAGCGAGGGTTCGAATCCCTCACTCTCCGCCATTTTTATTTTTACTATCAAAAAGTAAAATTTTTTTATTGAAGGATAGATGTTTTCTTGTGGCGGCGTAGCTCAGCTGGTTAGAGCGTTCGGTTCATACCCGAAAGGTCGGGGGTTCGATTCCCTCCACCGCTACCATAGGGGCATAGTTTAAAGGTAGAACGAAGGTCTCCAAAACCTTTGGTGTGGGTTCGATTCCTACTGCCCCTGCCAGAAGAACCTGTATCGGATGGCTAGCATAGATTATCATTATGGCGGTCGTGGCGAAGGGGTTAACGCACCGGATTGTGGCTCCGGCACTCGTGGGTTCAAGTCCCATCGATCGCC
>NZ_JAWRXI010000270.1:0-258 GCF_046535075.1 Brevibacillus sp. SIMBA_040 | reverse complement strand
AGTTCATTGGCAAAAATGATGCCTGGTGTAAGTAAAATTTCGTTAAAAGACTTAGTAACGATATTAACCTCGTCCTCAATAAATTCTTCTGACGTTAAATTAATATCAGGTAACATCTTTCTAAAGGAAATAAGTACAATTCCATTTTTGTATAGTTTTATCTGTGGATAAATAGAAATCAGCCTATTATTCTCTCGTCGATAGCACCCACCAACGAAAATTCTTATATATTTATTGTTCTCTTCAAAATGTTTATAC
>NZ_JAWRXI010000269.1:0-258 GCF_046535075.1 Brevibacillus sp. SIMBA_040 | reverse complement strand
CGATTACGCACCTCGAGACAGTCCTCCTGTTCACCCAGATCCGTGCTGTCGATAAATTCTATAGCACGGTTTACCGTGCCGGCGAAGATGCGTCGTTCATTAAGGCTACAAAGGACGTTTGGCCGAATCCGTTCCGCATCATCTCTGATGCTTGGGTCAATGCATCGAAAGACAAATCCGTCCCCTTTGAATATTTCCAACGCCTTCGCGTCGCTATCAATGAACACGCAGATCAGCTAACTTGTGCAATACCGGATC
>NZ_JAWRXI010000268.1:0-258 GCF_046535075.1 Brevibacillus sp. SIMBA_040 | reverse complement strand
GCGGATACACACCGGCCGACGTGTTACCGCCAACCAGACGCACTTGGCTCCGATCGGTATATTCGCGCAGCAGGCTCGTCACGCCCGCGAGCGTCGACGGCCGGCACCAGACATATCCGTCGCGCTCGAAATGCACGGCGCGCGGCGCTCGCTTCAATTCATCGGGAAACGCAACGTTGACCGGCGCAACGCTGTCCACCTTTTCGGCGGGGTCCACGTCGCAGACCATGCAGCCCCTCTCGTCGACGGCAACGTCCC
>NZ_JAWRXI010000267.1:0-259 GCF_046535075.1 Brevibacillus sp. SIMBA_040 | reverse complement strand
CCTTATTAGTACTGATATTGATAAAACGAAAGAAGTTAAAAAATAATTTTTTTTCTATGAGTTTCTGTTAATTGTGTTTAAAATATATCTTTGCAAAAATTTAAAAACACAATGATAAAACAAAAATTTGGCACTGCTTTATTTTCAATTTTGGCAACTTTATGCTTTGGAATTTCCATATTTTGCTTAAAAGAAGAACTATTTTTCTCTATAATTTTATCTGCTGCTGCGGTGATATGTACATTATGTGCAATATCAG
>NZ_JAWRXI010000266.1:0-259 GCF_046535075.1 Brevibacillus sp. SIMBA_040 | reverse complement strand
CGGGGGCTCGCAAATTCCCCGCAGTCAGATTCTTCATAGCGACGGGGCATCACGCCATGAATATTGGCCTTTCGGGCCAGCTCGGCGCGGCTCAATCCAAGAAGTTCGCGCCTAGCTTTCAGAGCAGCAGGAAAGTCGGGAGAAGTGGGCGAAGGAAGCATGGGGAGCACCTGGGGGTGAGGGGTAATAGCTAAAGTATATTTTAGGTTGCCCTTAATTTCAAGGGTAATATGGTTTGGGTTTCGTTTTCGCCGCTCTC
>NZ_JAWRXI010000265.1:0-259 GCF_046535075.1 Brevibacillus sp. SIMBA_040 | reverse complement strand
ATAGCTCCAGTTCATTGGGTACTCTACAGCGGGTGCTACGTTTAGGCGTGTACCGTTCGCACGGGTCAGGCCGCTTACGTAGTTATCCAGGCGCCGTTCACCGATAGTGCCATCGGAGTTGAACGGCCCGCCGTCTTCATTGACCACATTTCCGTTTCTGAGGTCCCGATCGAATCTTACGGCTTCTGTCTCGTAGGAGAAGTTGAGCCCCCCCGGATGATACGGCAGCTGACCATTAAAGGTGATCTGCGGCAAGCGG
>NZ_JAWRXI010000264.1:0-259 GCF_046535075.1 Brevibacillus sp. SIMBA_040 | reverse complement strand
CCAGACCCCCAGGGTTAATAATGCGGGTACTAAAAAAAGACATTGTCGCCAGACGGCTATTTCTCTTTTTTCTGGTGCACTATCGTCCGCCCACACTCGCCCCGAGAAAAATAGCATTAATGCGCCCAGCGCCAGCATAAAAATGTTGAGCAGAAGGTAAATTGTTGGCGTGATAAAGATATTACAAACTTCAATAATACCGGCAAGTCCGACACCCAGCATGGCAATAACCGCCGCCAAAAACTGCGCCAGAATGGGG